>JAKIWY010000298.1 GCA_022749835.1 Thermoplasmata archaeon
AGGTGAGCACGCAGGTCACGGTGTAGGTGTACGGCTCGGCCTGCGGAAAGCCGATCACGGGAGAACCGGTGTCGCTGAAGCCGACGCTCGAGGTCGTCCCGGGCCAGGTCCCTTCGAAGTAGAAGTAGTAGGGATACGGCGCCACCGCGACGGACAGGAGGGTCAGGTTCGTCCAATGCAGGCCGTCCGTCCCCTGGGCGACCCACCAGGAGGTCGAGCCGACCAGGTAGGAGCCACCGGAGCAGCAGGTCTCGTTGAACCAGGCGTAGGAGACGTAGACTTGGCCGTTGGCGGTGCCGACCGACGGGCCGTAGAACTGGTCGGCACTCAAGTCGCTCGCCTCCTTCTTGACGGTCGCAACGCCCCAGGTGATCCCGGAGCTGTAGGAGGCCGCCGAGAAGATCCCGTTCGTCCAGTAGTTGCCGTTGTACTGCGTCGAGTTCCGGTTGAAGGTCCCGGCCATGGCGATGTAGAGCGTCGTCCCGTTGGCGGCGTAGGCGATCGAGACCTGCGGGCTTTCGAACAGGAGCCCGTCGATGTAGTAGCTCGACGACGGGTAGTAGAGCCACGCGACGTCCTCACCGAGGGCGGGGTCGACCAGGTACGGCCCCTTCCAGCTGGTCCCGTTCGTGTTGGAGGTCACCACGACCACGTCGTCCGCGTACCGAGCGCCCGCCAGGTAGTAGCAGTACTCAATGCACGACCGGTTGGTCACGTAGGTGACCGCGACGCGCCCTGCGGAGTTCACGGCGATCGCCGGGGTCATCGCGTTGTAGCCGCTGGTCGCGTTCTCCCCGGGGAGGGTGTAGGGACCGTTCCAGCTCGCGCCCGCGTCGCTGGAGTAGAGGAAGTGGACGGCAATCGCCGGGGCGTTCCCGAGGCCGTTGCCGACAGTGTAGTTCGTGCTCGAGTTGGTGATGTTCTCGTAGACGATGTAGACCGTGTTGCCGAACGCGGCGACCCTCGGCAGGGCGACGTTCCCCGTCGAGACGATGGTGACCACGCTCGAAAACGTCGAACCGTTGTCGGAGGAGCTCGTGAAGCCCAGCGCGTCCGTCGGCCGCCATAGGTAGTTGAGGGAAAGCGTTCCGCCGAGCGCCGTGTTGCCCGTGAAGTTCTCCTCCACGAAGGCACCAAAGATCGTCCCGCTCGAGCTCACTGCGAAGGACGGCTCGATCCCGTTGATGTACGGACACGAGTTGTTGCCGATGTCCACCGGGGCCGAGTAGTTCGCGCCACCGTTCGACGAGTCGGAAA
The DNA here is from genome assembly GCA_022749835.1 of Thermoplasmata archaeon. Taxonomy (GTDB): domain Archaea; phylum Thermoplasmatota; class Thermoplasmata; order Lutacidiplasmatales; family UBA184; genus Lutacidiplasma. Next base: position 1,258 of record JAKIWY010000298.1, read on the forward strand.
ATTCGATGCGCGAGACCGTGCCCGCCGTAGCCGCCGGGCAACTGCTCGAGGTGAGGGTTGTCATCTTCGCGTAACCGACCCCGATGTCGCCGTTGGCGAGCGTGAGGACGCTCGGGCTCTGAGCCTGCGGGTAGCAATACTGGTAGGTGGTGGGGGGCGGCGGCTCGCAGACGGTCTGGTTCTGGGGGGGCGAGGCGAACGTCGAATTGAGCGCGTAGAATGTCCCCTGGGCGGTGGGAATCCCGTGGGGCGTGACGGCGCCGGCCCGGGGCGTCGCGGCGTGGGGGAGGAGCCGGTCGAGGGGATGGGCGAGGACACCGTGGGGAGACCGGGCGACCCCGGCGGAGGGCGCTCCCAGGCTGGGGGCCCCGACGAGCAGCAGAAGGAGGACGATGACCGGCACGAGCCGAAGTCGGGAAATCCTCGATCGGCGGGGCGAAAAGGGCATGGTTGGCGTAGGCCGAACCGTTCTCTATATACCTTCCTCATTCTCGG
>JAKIWY010000299.1 GCA_022749835.1 Thermoplasmata archaeon
AGTACGAGCCCGAGCAGTTCCCGGGGCTCATCTACCGCCTGAAGGAGCCGAAGACCGCCATCCTCCTCTTCCGGTCGGGCAAGGTCGTCTGCACCGGCGCCAAGAGCATGACGGAGGTCGAGGTCTCGATCCACACCGTCGGGGCCCAGATCAAGAAAGGCGGTCAGAAGATCAACATGCACCCGAAGATCGAGGTGCAGAACATCGTCGCGAGCTCGGACCTGGAGTCAGAGATCAACCTGAACGCCATCGCCGTCACCCTGGGGCTCGACCGGGTCGAGTACGAGCCGGAGCAGTTCCCGGGGCTAGTCTGCCGCATCGACGATCCCAAGGTCGTGGTGCTCCTCTTCGGAAGCGGCAAGCTCGTCTGCACGGGAGCCCGCAAGCCTTCGGACGTCGAGGTGGCAGTGAAGAAGATCACGAAGGAACTGCGCGGGGCCAGCCTCCTTCGCTAAAGCGTCAGCGGAAGGGGATGGCACCACTCCCGCCGGATCTGCCGGTCGTCGACCATCACTGCCACCTCTCCCCGCACGGGGAGGGGGTCGCAGCGGCCGTACGGTTCCGGAAAGCCGGGGGGACGCACTTGTTCCTCGCAACGCAGCGCTACGAGCCGGGCGTGCCCGTCACGCTCGATGATTATGACCGGCAGTTCCGCACGACGGTCGAGCTGGCGGCCAAGCTGTGGACCGATGCGGGCGTCGTCGCCTACCCGGTGATCGCTCCCTACCCGATCGACCTCCTCGAAGCGGCGAAATCCCTCGGTGTCGTCGGCGCGCGCGAACTCCAGTTCGCCGCGCTCGACCTCGCCGGGCGAATGGTCGAATCCCAGCAGGCCGTGGCCCTTGGCGAGGTCGGTCGTCCGCACTTTCCGGTCCCCGAAGGTTTCGGGGAAGCCGTGGACGACGTCTTCCGGCACGCCCTGGAGGTCGCCCGGGACGCTCGGTGCCCGGCGATCGTCCACTGCGACGACCTGGATGCGAGCGGCTTTCGAGAACTCGCGTCGTTCGCCGCTCGAAGCTCGTTCCCTCCCGGAAAGCTCGTGAAGCACTACGCCCGCACCTTCGTCCGGTCCGAGGAACGGGCCGGGGTCGGCGCTTCGTTCCTAGCGCGGCGCGAGCTCATCCGCGCCTGCTGGGAGGAACCCGGACCCTGGTTTCTTGAGACCGACTTTCTCGACGACCCGGCCCGCCCGGGGGCGGTGCTCGACCTACCGACGGTGCCCCGCCGCGCGCTCGCCTTTTGGGAGGGGGAACCGGATCGCCGCGAACGGCTTCGGATCCCGTTCGTCGATTCGGTGAAATCGGTCTACGGCTTTGCCCCGGCGGTCGGGGAGCGTCGGCCGGCATGACGCGCCGCGGCCTATTCATCGCCCTCGAGGGGATCGACGGTGCGGGAAAGTCGACCCTCGCCAAGGCGCTCGCCAGGCGCTGGCGTGCCCGCGGCCTCTCCGTGGCGATGCGGCGGGAGCCCAACGACCGCCGGCTCGGGTCAAAAGCCCAAGCGGCGAGCGCTCGCGCGCCGTGGAGCGGCGCCATGCTCTTCACGCTCGACCGACTTCTGGAGCGCTCAAACCTCCGGCGCGCCCTCGAGCGTCACGACGTCGTGCTCACCGACCGTTCCTTCTACTCCACGCTCGCCTACCAAGGGAGCGCGCTCCCCCGCTCGGCTCGCCGTAAGCTCGTGCTTGTCCAGCACGGCGTCACGGAGATTCCCGACCGTGTCGTCCTCCTCGAGCTGACCCCGGTCGAC
>JAKIWY010000003.1 GCA_022749835.1 Thermoplasmata archaeon
CGCCTCGGGACCGAGGAGTTGACGGTCTACGAGGAGTGGGACCTTACCGAGGTCGTCGTCGCGGACGGACGGGCCCAGGGAGTGATCGTCTACGACCGGCAGAACGGCGAGGTGGAGTCGATCGCTGCAAAGTCCGTGGTGCTCGCCACGGGCCCGGCCGGCCGAATCTACGGGGCGACGACGAACGCGCACAGCTGCACGGGCGACGGGATCGCGGCCGCGTACCGGGCCGGCGCGCTCCTCAAGGACATGGAGTTCGTCCAGTTCCACCCGACCGCGCTGCTCGAATCGAAGATCCTGATCACCGAGGGAGCCCGGGGCGAAGGCGGGATCCTGAAGAACCGGCTCGGGGAGCGGTTCATGAGCAAGTACGCCCCCCACGTCCTCGACCTCGCCTCGCGGGACGTCGTATCGCGCTCGATCGTCACCGAGGTCAAGGAGGGCCGCGGATTCCCCGGAGGCTACGTCCACCTCGAGCTCATGCACCTCGGCAAGGAGCGGATCGAAAGCCGCCTCCAGGAGATCTGCGACTTCTGCCGGACGTTCGCGGGCGTCGACCCGGTCACCGAACCGATCCCGATCATGCCGGCGCAGCACTACATCATGGGGGGCATCGGGACGAACGCGAGGGGGGAGACGAACATCCCAGGACTCTACGCCGCCGGGGAGGCCGCCTGCGTCTCGATCCACGGCGCGAACCGCCTGGGCGGGAACTCGCTCCTGGAGACCCTCGTCTTCGGTAAGCAGGCCGGCATCGCCGCGGCCGAGCACGCCCGTCACGCCGCCGAGCCGACGGTCGGAACTGCCCAGCTCGACGCCGCCAAGACGGCGATCCACGCGATGAGCGCACGGGTGGAAGGGGAGGAGCCCCAGCACCTTCGCACGGAGATGCAGACGACGATGGACCGGCTCGTCGGCATCTACCGGCGGCCCGAGGAGCTCACCGAGGCGCTCTCGAAGATCCGGGCGCTCCAACAGCGCTTCGCCAAGGTGCGGGTCGTCGACCGTTCGAAGGTCTACAACATCAACCTGACCGACGCCTTCGAGACCGGCCACATGCTCGACCTCGCGGAGGTGATCTGCGTGGGTGCGATCGCCCGCACCGAGAGCCGCGGCGCCCACACGCGCGTCGACTACCCGAAGCGCGACGACGCGAACTGGATGAAGCACACGCTCGCCCGCTACACCGCGGACGGCCCCACGATCTCCTACGCTCCGGTCGCCTACACCCGCTGGGAGCCGAAGGAGCGGGTGTACTGATGGTCGAAGAGGCGAGCGTCAGCGCCCCGTTCGAGGTCTACCGGTTCGACCCGTCCCGGGACAAGTCGCCGCGCTACGACAAGTTCACGCTCGAGCTGCCGCCGCACACCCCGGTCCTGACCGCCCTTCTCAAGGTCCGCTCCGAGATGGACCCGAGCCTCACGATGCGCTACTCGTGCCGGAGCGCGATCTGCGGCTCCTGCGCGATGGTGATCAACTCGAAGAGCCGGCTCGCCTGCCAGACGCCGATCGGCCCCGAGCTAGCCCGGCACGGCCGGATCGTCATCGACCCGATGCGCAACCAGCCGATCCTAAGGGACCTCGTCGTCGAGACGGCGCCGTTCTGGAACCGCTACCGGCGGCTCGAGCCCCACCTGATCCCCGACCCGGAGCACCCGATGCCCGAGGGGCGGGAGAACCCGATGACGCCCGAACAGGTCGACCGGTTCCACGAGACCCCTCGGTGCATCGCCTGCGGCGCCTGCTACTCCGCCTGCCCGGCCGTGGAGAGCGACCCCTCCTTCCCCGGACCGATGGCGCTCGCCAAGCTCTACCGGTTCGTTGTCGACCCGCGCGACGGCGGCCGTCGGGAGCGGCTCGTCAAGATCCAGACCGACGGGCTCTGGCTGTGCCTGCGATGCCATCTGTGCACCGAGGCGTGCCCGAAGGGGGTCCGGCCCTCCGAGCGGATCCGGGACCTCAAGGAGATGGCGATCGCCGTCCAGGGAGGCTCGGAGCACGGCTCCCGGCATGCGGTCGGATTCAAGGACAACATCCGCGACGCGGGCCAGCTCAACGAGATGAAGCTCGTCCGCCAGACGTACAACCCCCTGGAGATGCTCGGCCAGCTGCCGCAGGGGCTTCGGATCGCCCGCAAGAAGCCGGAGCTGCTCAAGAAGCCCCATCCGATCGAGGGGGTCGAGGAGGTCCAGAAGCTCTACGAGCTCCTCGACAAGCCCCCGGAGGGGTCGCCGTGAAGCTCGCCTACTACCCCGGGTGCGTCGCGAAGGAGTCGGGCAAGGAGCTCGACATGTCGACGCGCTGGGTCTGCCAGAAGCTCGGGATCGAGCTCGTCGATTTTCCGGGATTCTCCTGCTGCGGCTCGGGGTTCATGGACGAGGCGAACGAGACGCTCAACCTCGCCCTGAACGCCCGGAACCTGGCGTTCGCCGAGAAGGCGGGCCTCGACCTCCTGACGGTCTGCTCGACCTGCCAGGGAATGCTCTCGCTCGCGAACCACCGCCTCGCCCGGCCCGAAGTCCGCGCCAAGGTCGACCCGGCGCTCGCCCAGATCGGAGTGAGCTACCGGGGAACGACGCGCGTGAACCACCTCTTGAGCGTGCTGACGCAGACGATCGGGGCGGAGGCGATCCGCGCGAAGGTGCGCCGCCCGCTCACCGGGCTCAAGGTCGGCGCCTTCTACGGCTGCCACTTGTTGCGACCCGCGGACGAGCTCGGCTCGGAGAGCGCAGAGGAGCCGCACTCCTTCGAGGACCTGATCACCGCCCTCGGGGCGACCCCCGTGATGTACCGGGGTCGCGTGATGTGCTGCGGGTTTCCGGTACTGTTCGTCAAGGCGGAGACGGCGAACCGGATCGCGGGAAAGCAACTCCTGGACGCCGCCGCCCATGGGGCCCATGCGATGGCGACCCCCTGCCCACTCTGCCACATCTCGCTCGACTCCTTCCAGAAGCCGGCGGCCAAGGAGGTCGGAGAGCCGATCGACATGCCGGTCTTCCACCTGGCCCAACTGGTCGGGCTCGCACTCGGCGCCACCCCGCAGGAGCTCGGGCTCCCCCGGCACCTCGTCTCCACCGACAGCGCCCTCGCCAAGATCGGCCAGGTCGCCGTGCCGACGTAGACCCGATGGCCGCCCGAAGAGTTCGGGTAACGAGCGGTACCCCGTGGGAATCCCAGGTCGGTTACTCCCGGGCGATCCGTGCGGGGGAGCACGTGTACGTATCGGGTACCACGGCGACCGGAGAGGACGGGCGACCGATCGCGACGCGGGCCCCGTACCGGCAGACCCGGCAGGCGATCGCCAACCTCCTGAAGGCGCTCCGGGAGCTCGGGGCGGGGGCCGAGGACGTGGTGCGGACCCGGATCTTCGTGACCGACATCCGTGCCTGGGAGCCGGTGGGAAGGGCGCACGCCGAGGTGTTCGGAGCCGCCCGACCGGCGACCACGATGGTGGAGGTCTCCCGGCTGATCTCGGAGGAATTGGTGGTCGAGATCGAGGCGGAGGCGCTCGTCCCGGTGCGGCGGGCGCGAGGGAACCCCGGCCGTCGGGGGCAGCCCGCCCCGCGACCTCGGCGGCGAAAGGGGTCGAGACGGTCCTCTCGCCAACCACCGGGCCTCTTTGCCGGCCAGAGGTCGAAACCTCGCGGCCGGACGGGGACTACGACGGATCGCGCGGAACGGCTGGGGAGCCCTGGAGTTCGCGGCCGCCCGCCCCCCGCGTCACGTAGAGGTGCAGGCGGTCACACACTCCCCGGAAGTACTCGCTCCCGGTGGCGGGGAAATCGCTCTTCAGGTGCTGGGCGAGCTCGGGGTCGGTCCACGACGGGTCGACCTTGGGGGTGAATTGACAGCCGAACACCAGGAACCGGCTCCCTTCGAGATCCAGGCGGGCCGTCTCGGGCGCCCCGCAGAACGGGCAGGAGAGCATCGCTCGGGCTACGGGGCAAACGGGCCAATAGCGTTTCCGTGGACCCACCGATCCCCGGCCCGATCCTGCGCAGGCAGTTCCCCCGCTGCTCCTTGCGACCGAACCTATCGCCCGCCGGAGGGCAATCCAAGGTCGGCCCGGAAAGTTCTATTTACCGAGTCCTCGTCCCGGCCCCCGTGGATGCGGAAGCGAAGAGCGTCACCGATTTTCTGACCCGTCTCGCCGACGAGCCGAAACTCTTCGAGGAGTACAAAGAGGACCCGGAGGCCGTGATGAAGCGCGCCGGGCTTTCGCCGCGGTCTATCCACGCCATCCTCTCCGGGAGCATCGCGGAGGTCCGGGAGATCATCAAGCCCACGGTCGGTCTCGCTTGGTTCATCACCCACGTCATCAAGATCACGCACCACGGCGGGCATTAGCCCGGCAGGGACGGCGCCGGTGGGTCCTCCGTGCGGCAGGCCCGGGCGAGGACCGGTCGCCTCATCGTGGTGGGCGTCGGCATCAAGGCCGCGCGCCACGTGAGTGTGGAGGCGCGCCACGAGATCCAGCACGCCGACCGGGTCCTCTATCTGGTGGCCGACGGACTCGCCGAGGCGTGGCTCCGCAAGCTGCGACCCACCGCCGAGTCGTTGGGCGACGCCTATCGGCCGGGCGAGGACCGGTCGGTGGCGTACGGTCGGATGGTCGACCGGATCCTGTCCCCGGTGCGCGCGGGCGAGCGGGTCTGCGCCGTCTTCTACGGCCATCCCGGAGTCTTCGTCCATCCGTCCCACGAGGCGATCCGCCGCGCGCGGGAGGAGGGGCTCAGCGCCGAGATGTTGCCGGCGATCTCCGCGGAGGATTGCCTTTTCGCCGACCTCGGTGTGGATCCGGCGCGCTCCGGCTGCCAGAGCTTCGAGGCGACCGATTTCCTGGTCCATGTCCGCAAGTTCGACCCGACCAGCGCGCTCGTCCTCTGGCAGGTTGGGGTCATCGGGGTGCTCGACTACCGCCCCGACCGCTCGTCGGGAATCGCTTCGGCGCTCCGATTCCTCGGAGAGCGGTTGTCGGACGCCTACGGCTCGAGGCACGAAGTGGTGCTCTACGAGGCGTCGCCCTACGTCGTCGCGGGGCCGACGATCCTACGGCTTCCGATAGAAGGTCTCGCGAGCGCGACGGTAGCCCCGGTCGCCACCCTCTTCGTCCCCCCGCTTCCCTCCCATGTGAGCGAGGACGCGCTGCAGCGCCTGAGGATCCCACGGCGGGAGACCGACCCGTCCCCCGCCTCGCGAGCTTCCGGGTCGCCCCCGGGACGGCGCCGCCGAAAGGCGGGGGGTCGACGGGCCCCCGCGCGAGGGGGCCGACGGCCGCCCCGGAGCCCCTCGGAAGACGACGGCGCGAGGGATTAACAGGGCGTGGCGGCTCCCGGCGCCGTGGACGACCGGCAGCGCCGTCTGGCCGCCATCATGTTCACCGAAATGGTCGGATTCACCGCCATGGCCCAGGCGGATGAGGCGTCCGCGCTCTCCATCCTCGAGGACCACAACGCCCGGCTGCGGAGGATCTTCCCCCGATTCCACGGCCGAGAGGTCAAGACGATGGGCGATGCGTTCCTCGTGGAGTTCGACAGCGCGCTCGAGGCCACGACCTGCGCGATCGAGATCCAGCGGAGCCTTCGCGAAGACGGTCCGGCCGCCCCTCCCTTCCGGCTTCGCATCGGGATCCACTTGGGCGACGTCGTCCACGCCGGGAAGGACGTCCTCGGGGACGCGGTGAACGTCGCCTCGCGGATGCAGCCGCTCGCCGACCCCGGGGGGGTGTGCATCTCCGGCCAGGTGTACGACCAGGTCCGCAACAAGATCGCCGTGCGGTTCGAGAAGCTCGACCCGAGGTCGCTCAAGAACGTGCTCGTCCCCGTGGACGTCTACCGCCTGAAACTCCCGGCGCGGGGCGCGGCCGGGAGCGCCCCCCGGGCGGCCCCCCAGCGCCTCGCGGTCCTGCCGTTCGTCAACATCAGCGCGGACGGAAAGGACGAGTACTTCGCCGACGGCCTCACCGAGGAGCTCATCGGCGTCCTCTGCCAGCTGCGCCACCTGAGGGTGATCGCGCCGGGCTCGGTCCGGCAGTACAAGGCGAGCTCGAAGGATCCCGCCGAGATCGGCGCGGAGCTCGGGGTGGCGTCGCTCCTCTCGGGGAGCGTCCGAACATCAGGGAACCGGTTGAGGGTCAACGCGCAGCTGATCGACGTTTCGACGCAGGAGAGTACCTCGCTCGGCAGCTACGACCGGGAGCTCGGCGACGTACTCGCGCTCCAGGCCGAGATCGCCCAAGCCGTCGCCGGGCACCTTAGGCTCGACCTCGGGGCGAGCGAGGAGGCCCGCCTTGCCTCGCGACCGGTCGTGCGGCCCGAGTCGTACCTCGCCTACCTGAAGGGGCGGGCCCTTCTGAACGACCGCTCCAAGGAGGCGCTTAGAGGGGCGGAGGCCGAGTTCGAGCGGGCGGTGACGCTCGACCCGCTGAACGCCGCGGCGCTCTCGGGGCTCGCGGATGTGATGCGCCTACTCGGCCGGTACCGGCACATCGCCCCCGAGCTCGCCCGCGAACGTGGCCGCATCCTGGCGACCCGCGCCGTCGAGATCGACCCGAACCTGGCCGAGGCCCATGCCTCCCTCGGTCTCGTGCTGCACGACGACTATCGGTTCGGGCCGGCGGAGCAGGAGTTCCGCCTCGCCGTCTCGTTGAACCCGAGCAACGCGGTCGCCCACCACTCCTACGCCCTCCTCCTGGAGGACCAGGGGCGCGCCGAAGAGGCCGAGCGCGAGCTCGGCTTGGCGGAGGAGGCCGATCCCCACTCAGCGGTCATCGGGGCCTCCCAGACCGCCCTGTGGATCTACCTTGGACAGTACGACCGGGCGTGGCAGAAGCTCGTGACGCTCTCGAAGACGGACCCCGCCGGCTCGCTCTACGAGTCGGCGCTCGCCCTGTACTACCTGCATCGCGCCGACTTCACCCACCTCCTGCCCGCCATCGACCGGCTCAACGCGCTGCGCCCGGGGGAGCCGTGGATCCTCGGGCACTACGCCGTCTACTACGCCACGATCGGGGAGAGGGCCCGGGCCAAGGAGATCCTGGGAAAGCTCGAGGAGCTGCCGGAAGGGTTGCGTTCGGAGTCCGACCTCGCCGACGTCTACGCGCACCTGAACGAGCTCGACGAGCTGTTCGTGTGGCTGGAGCGCGGGCTCGAGCGCCGCGACGTGAACGCCCGCTACTGGGTCCTTGACCCGATGCACGCCCACGTCGCAAAGGACCCACGTTTTCGGCTCCTGCTGCGCAAGATGAACCTCGCGTGAGCCAAGGAGCGGTCTTCATCGGGGCCTCGTCCGCTCCTCGAGGCGCCGGTCGAACCAGCCGGGATACCCGCGGGAACCGAGGGCGAACGTACGTTCGACGCGGTTGACGCCGGGCAATCCGGCGATGCGGCGCACCAGCCGTTCGAGCTGGACCGGGGTCCCCACCGGGACGAGGCCGACGACGGGTAACGCGCGGGCCCCGGGCTCGACGCCCATCCCGTCGGCGCCCACGGGCATCCAACTCTCCGTCAGTCGAGGGAGTTCGCCGGCCACCTCCTCCCGCTCGGCGGCCGTCCCGACATGCGCCGCGACGAGCGCCAACGGAAACTCCTCCGAGCGCTCGCTGTGGGTCCACCAGCACGCCCGTTGGTCCAGGAGCCGGTGGAACCGGCGCGCCCCGGTCTTCAGCGTGACCCCGACGGTTTCGGCGATCCGGCTCAGGGAGTCGTCCGGCGCCTTTCGAAGGGCAAGGAGCACCCGCCAGTCGAGGGGGGAGAGCTCGGCCTCGCACGGCGGGACCCAGTACCCGACCGGCTCCCGCAGGAGCCCCCGGGGCGCGAGACGACGCAGAAGGGCCATTCGGCGCCCGCTGGTCGCCGTCCCGTCCGTCACAAAGGAGACCCTGAGCTTGCGGTCCTTCTCGTCCAGCAGGTCCCGGGCGAACGTCACGCCATCGACCAGGGCGAGGTCGTCGAGCAGGACGGCCGCCTCGGAGGCATCGGTGACCGGTATCTCGACCGTCGAGAGGCGCACCCCGAAGAGCGAAGGGTTCGGCCAGACCTCGCTTCCCCTCAGGAACCCCGCCGTCGAAAGGGCCGCGAGACGGGCGCGGACCCCGTTGACGCTGACGCCGACCCGCTCGGCGATCTCTCTCGGGGTGATCCGAGGGTCGATGAGGCGCCGCGACCCCCAGAAGCGCGCCTCGCCCCCGGGGGACATGAACCGGAAGATGGCAAAGTCGAGCGCGTCCAATCGTCCCTCCTCGATCGGTAAGGCGACCTTGCGAAAAGCCTGCGGGCATCGCGGCCCTTCAGCCTCCGGGTCGCCGGCACCGCCAGGGAACCTTCGGCCCAGCGCCCTGGAGGTCGGAGCCCCGGACCGTGCCGGGGCTGCGACCGGAATGGGTTCGCCTGGCGAGGTAGGGCCTACCCGGGGAGCGGGAGCCGGAAGCCGCGTCGTCCGGCGGTCGCCCGGACGATCCTTCCGGCGTCCGCACGGGATGCCTTCTCATCGAACCGCAGCAGCGCCGCCTGAACGGCCGCCACGCGCTCGGAGGCGTACTCGCCCTCCGGGCAGAAGTGCGTGCCGTAGGAGAGGCACTCGGTGCAGCGAAGGATGTGAAGATCCCACGCTCCGAGCGCCCCGTCCAGCTCCGCCTGGATCCTCGGGCGGGTCGTCATCAGGGCACCCCCATCGGGAGGGAGGCGATCGACCCGGCGCGGACCGCCGTCAGCGGCCGGGTCCTCGCGAAGAGACCCGTCAGAAGCCGCTGAGGCCCCAGCGGCGGTCCGGCGACCGCGCCGAACAGCTCGCCCAACGCCCGTCGCACGCTCGCGGCGCGCCGCCGCACGCTCTGCCCCAGCCGGTCCATCGAGTCGTCGAACGGCTCGAGGCCGAGCCGCAGCCGTGCGTCGACCCCCCCGATCGGCTCCCCGGGGAACTCGAGTCGAGCGAACTCGTCGACCGCGATCCCGTAGCCGGATCTCCTTTCCACCATCGGCGCTACCAGTCCCAGGTTCCACATTTTTTCCCCCAAGGGGATTCACCGAAGCAAGGACGGGTCTCCCGGGACTAATGGCCGAGCGAACGCCGCCGGGAGAAACCCGAACTCAAGCGGCTGGTCGGTACCGACATCCCCCGTTTCCTAGGAGGAACCGGCACTCCGGCCGGCCCACCGGGAGCCGCTCGCCTTGGGCCGACGCCCGACGAGGGAGACGACCCCCCTCGGGGAGAGTGATCTGCGGGAGGAAAGGCGCGCGGCCGCGTCAGTCGATGTATCCGAGCGAGCGGAGCCGTTCCTTCAACCGGATCTCTTCCTCGGCGGAGAACGGCGTCTCCGAAGGGTCCTCGAGGAGACGCGCGAGGATGAATCCGACGAAGGCGTCCAGGTCGGGGAAGGCGCTCCCCTGCATGCGCTTCTCGAGCCCGGCAGCGACCTCTTCCGGGACGTGGATCGTCCGCGGCTTGGTCGCGGGCTTGGCGGGGGTCAAACGGTCGCCTCGGCCGGCGCCGACCGCCGCGCCAACATAGGTTCTTCCCCCCGGGCCCAGGGCCGTCACTCCCACTCGATGGTCGCCGGCGGTTTGTCGGTGACGTCCAGCAGGACCCGGGCGACCTTCCCGGAGAGGTCCCGCGTGATCCGCTCGGCGATCGTGCGAACGACCTCGGCGGGCGGGGCGAGGGCGGTCGCCGTCATCGCATCGACCGACTCGACGATCCTGACGCTCACCGCTTCGCCGTAGACACGGCTGTCGCCGGTGACACCGACCGTCCGCACCGGCAATAGGACGGCGAAGTACTGCCAGGGCCTTCGCATGGTTCCCCCGGCGATGGCCCGGTCGACCTCCTGCTCGACGATCGCGTTCGCACGTCGCGCGACCGCGAGCCTCTCCCGAGTGATCGCTCCGATGACCCGGACCCCGAGGCCCGGACCCGGGAATGGCTGGCGCTCGGGTCGGGGCACGCCGAGGTGTTCGGCGAGGGCCCGGACCTCGTCCTTGTAGAGATCCCTCAGCGGCTCGATGATGCGCAGCCGGCTGTCCTTCGGGATCCCGCCGACGTTGTGGTGCGTCTTGATCGTGTCGCGCAGCGACCCGCCGCTCTCGATCCAGTCCGGCGCGATCGTCCCCTGGACGAGGCAGTCGGCCCCGGAGCGGGCGGCCTCCTCCTCGAAGATCCGGATGAACGTCTCCCCGATGCGCCGCCGCTTCTCCTCCGGGTCGGTGACCCCCTCGAGCCGGGTGAGGAACGGCCCCTCCGCCCGCAGGAGTTCGTGGCGTAGCCCACTCTGTCGGAAGAAATCGGCGACGAGCTCGACCTCTCCCTCGCGCAGGAGACCCGTGTCGACGAACAAGGCGCGGGCCCGGTCTCCAAGCGCTTCCTGCACCAGCACCGCCGCGACCGTCGAGTCGATCCCGCCGCTCGCGGCGACGATCGCTCTTCCAGGAACGGCGGCCCGGAGCGCCGCGACCGCATCCTTGTGGAACGCGGCCGGGTCCTTCACTTCGGGCTCCCGCCGGTGGGCTCCTCGCGCCACTTGGCGCGGTACTTCTCGAGCTCCTTCGTGAGCTCGGGGTACTTGAGCGAGAGAATGTGCACGGCGAGGACCGCCGCATTCTCGCTGGCGTCCAGGCCCACGGCCGCCACCGGGATCCCGGGCGGCATCTGGACGACCGAGAGCAGGCTATCGAGACCGAGGCCGCGGCCGAGCGGCACGCCGATGACCGGTCGGAGGGTGCGCGCGGCGACGCTTCCGGGAAGCGCGGCGGAGAGGCCGGCCATCGCGATGAAGACGTCCGTCTCCGAGTCCTGGGCGAGCCGGTCGACCTTCTCGGGGGTCCGGTGGGCCGAGGCGACGTGCACTTCGCACGGGACATGGAAAGCCTCGAGGCGAGCGCGCACCTTCTCCGCGATCTCGAGGTCCGAGCGGCTGCCGACCAGGACGGTGACCTTCACGGCGTCGCGACTCAGCGGCCCGCCGCAAAAAGCTCTTCCCCGGGGGCGGTCGAAGCGGGGCGCGCACCGCGTGTCCACCATCGAGCGCGCCCTCCGGGGTTTCCGGCGGTGCGAGGTCGCGTCGAAAGATGGCTCCAAATACCTCCTCCCGGGCAATCTCTCCCTGACGGGACGGACGCCCGACCGTCGGGGAGATGGCGCGAGACCATGCGGTTCACTATCGAACAGCCCGGGCCCTTTCTCGGAGTTCCCATCCTCATCGTCTTTCTACTCACGGTCGGCGGATGCCTCTCCGGGCTTTCCGGGAGTCCTTCGCACGCCCGCGTCGCGTCCATCCAAGGGACGACGCTCTCCCATTCTGGGGGCTCCACCTACCTTCGGACCCCGCTCCCCGATTCCGGGGCATCCTACGAGGTTCTTGCGTTCGGATTCCCCCACCTGGCTCGTCCGGCCCCGTTACCCGCGGCACATCCGGTCGTCGCCCCATCCCCTCGAGACAGGGCGAGCTCGCCGCTCCTCGAGATGATCGGGGCGGTTCTCCTCTCGCCGGAGTTCTTGGAGCTCACGGCGGCCCACGGGCCACAGAACTTCAGCCTCGCGGTCTCGGGTGGAACCGGGATTGCTCCGTGGTTCGCGAGCGTCACGGTCCGATGGGACAGCTGGGTTTCCGGCCGGGAGATCACCCACTGGGTCTCCTGGACGGGAACTTCTGCCGACGCGCGCATGGCGGGTCCGTTCGCCCTCAGCGGTTCGACGATCGACCAGGGCCCCGTCGGCAACAGTTCGGGGACCCACGCCGTATTCGGCCTGTCGTGGATCGTCATGCTTCCGGTGCTCCTCACGCTGACCGCGGTCCTCGTCGCGTGGTCCGTTGCGTTTCTCTTCGCCCCACCCCTGGAGGAGGAGAGACTTCTGAGGCGGCCGGATCCGGGGACCCGCAAGTCGCCCTGATCGGCCCACGTCCCGACCCGCCGCCGACTGGCTTCGTCTCCGCCGATCCCGTCGGTCCCTCGGAACGACCTCCGAGGGGACGAGGAGCGACCTCCTGTGGACATCGAAAGCGAGATAGCCGATAGGGCCGCACCGAACCTCCATGCCGGCGCGTTTGCACACGGGGGGCCGCTATCGCCGGTGGCTCGGCGAGCACCTCGCCGGGGACCCTGAGCTCGGGGACCGGCTCTGGCGCCGACTGATGCACTGCGCCGGGGCGCTGGTGCTCGTCTACTTTCTACTGCCCGTGGGGTTCTTCCGGGTCGTCTCGAATGAGGTGGTGCTGTTCGCGGCCCTCGCCGTCGTGCTATCCCTGGAGGGATTGAGGCATGTCGCCCATCTCGAGATCCCCACGGTCCTCCCGCGCGAACGTGACAAGGTGGCGAGCTTTGCGTTCTACGCGATCGCGCTCGTGGCGACCGTCGTGCTGTTCGACCGGCCGGTGGCGACCTTCGCGGTCATCGGGGCGGCCTTCCTCGACCCGGTGATCGGCGAGATGAGGCGCTCCGCTCGCTGGCGTCCCGCCTATCCGGCCCTCCCCCTGGCGGCGTACGGCGCCATCGCGTTCGCTGCCCTCCTGTTCGTCGGAAGGTTCAGCGCCCCCGGGGCGATCGTGCTTGCCGTCCCTGCGGCGGTCGTGGCGATCCTCGCCGAAGGGCCGCGGATGGGCCGGCTGGACGACGATCTGGCGATGACGATCGCGCCCGCCCTCTTCGCCGCCGCGATGCTGTTCCTTTTCCCGGGCCTACCGAACTGGTCGCCTTAGAAGGGCCCCTAGACGATCGGGGTCAGCTTGGCGTGGGGGGATCCCGCCTCGGTATCGGTGGAGATTGAGTAGATGGTCGTGCGCGGCCGTATCCCGTAGATGCACGGGGCGTTGTCGATGTTGATGATACGGAAGTACGTGTCCATCATGTTGAGGATCTCGCTCGAGACGAGAAGCCCCGGCTTCAGGAGCCCGATCCCGAGGTTCCCCACGAGCTTCGTGCGCTGGACCCCGTGGAAGTACATCCGAATCGCGACCTGGTCGCCCATCAGGCTCTCGAGCGTGTCGAAGGCGGTGTACTCGAGGAACGGCTTCTGCTCGGGTCCGCGCGCGGCCTTTTCGGCGGTCGTCATGGCGCGAAGCGCCTCGTCGCGTCCGAAGCGAGCCATCGGCACGATGTAGCTCTCCTCGGTCTCGTTCGCGGTGTAGTCGGCGATCCGCACGCGCGTGTCGAAGACGTTGGGCGACGTGTGGCGCGTGAGCGTCTCCCGGAGCTTCTCGTGCGACTCGCCCGCCGCCAGGACCGCGATGATCCCGCGCGACTGGGACAGGAAGTTGAGGAACGTCGGCGTGAACAGCATGTAGTAGTCGTCGATCCCGACGTTGACGTCGACCTCGAAGGCGTTGAAGCTTCCCCGGCGGAAGCCGCCGCCCAGGAGCGCATCAAAGTCCGCGATGCCGGTCGAGTAGTACCGCTCCGGGTCCGCCGACGCCTTCCACATCGTCTGGGCCGGCGTCGCATGCCCGTTGGACGTCCCGAGCGCCTCGAACCGTCCGCCGTTCAGCGTTACCGCGTAGCGCGGGCGGGTGATGTTCGTCGCGCGAAGCTTCTCGAGCCTGAGGTGACGGACCCGCCGCTCGTCGAGCTCCTCGCGCTGGATCGAGATGAGGCCGTCGACGAGGTACTCGATGCCGCCCGCCTCGGGTTTTTCGAGGATCATCACGACGTTGGCGCTGGACGCCTCCACGAGGTCCTTCTGGAGCGCCATGACGAACTCTTCCATCTCGAGACCGTACTTGTGGGTGATTCCCTCGAGGGAGTCGATGACGAGCAGCGACTTCTCCGGGAGCGCCCGCTCGACGCGGTTGTAGACGTTCTCGACCTCGGGCATCGGGTTGCGCTTCAAGAGCGCCGTGAGGTGGGTCCGGTCGACGCGGCTCGGCGCGCCCCGGTCCTCGCTGAAGGTGCGCATGACCTCCCGGGCGGCGCGGACCTTCTTCTGCTCGGACTCCGGCATCTCCGGGGTCGTCCCCTTCCCCTGGGCGCTGACGGCCTCGAGGAACAGCTTTCCGGCATCCAGGATGCGCGCGCGCATCTCCGTCGCCTTCAGCCACGGGAACTGTCGGTAGAGCGCCTCGTCCCCGACGCGGGTGGAGAGGTAGTACGATTGGGCCGGCTTTCCGATCCGTTCGAGCAGCTCGAGTCCGAAGGTCGTCTTCCCGGTGCCGGCGCCGCCCTTGACGATCAGCGAACGGCCGCCCTTGGCCGAGAGGAAATCGATGACCTCGAGCGGTACGCCGCCGACCGAGCTGCCGCCGTTGTTCTCCGCCATCAGGTCCACCCCTCGGCGGCTCGTGGTACGGGGATAAGCTGCCTCATGAGACGCTACCGACGCTTCCAATTGCGGGAAGGGGAAGGTAAACCTTTCTACCCGCCGGCTCGGTTGTTCCCATGCTGGACTCAGCCACCGGCCAGCGAGAGCGCTTTTTCCCGGGCGAGCCTAAGCGCCTCGGCGAGCGGGGTCCCCGGCTCCCCTTCCGCGGTGGCGGACGACGGGTTCCCGCCCCCCTTCCCCCCGAAGGCGGCCTTCGCGGCGCCGAGCACCGAGGCGGCCGAGACGGTGGGGGCGGTGGAGCCGGCGAACAGGTACCCTTTCCCCTCCCGCTCGCCGGCGAGAACGGCGACCGTATTCGGGGGCTTGGTGAGGATCCGTGAGAGCTCCATGAGCTGGGCCCGGTCGAGCGGGAACGACCCGAAGATGACCCGGACCTCGCCGGCGGCCCGTGCGGCGGCGGGGTCGGCGAGCAGCTTCTGGGCGATCGCGGCGATATCCTCCTTCTCTCCGGCGCGGTGAGCTTTGCGGCTCTCCTCGCGCTCCTCGAGAAGCCGGTCGATCCCCTCGGAGAGTCGGTCGATAGGGACCCCGAGTTTCCGGGCGCTATCGGAGAGGGAGCGCTCGTGCGCCTCGAGGAGGTCGAGCGCCCGTTCTCCGGCGGCGTACGTCAGGCGCACGACCCCATCCTGGATCCGCTCGGTGCCGAGGAGGAGAACGAGACCGACCTCGCTCGTGTGCGTGCAGTGCGTACCGCCGCACGCCTCGGTGTCGAACCCTTCGACCTCGACGATCCGTAGCTCCTTTCCGGGCACGGCCCCGCCCTGATAGAGCGTGAACCCGAAGCGTCGCTCCGCCTCCCCCCGGGCCTCGAAGTAGCTCTTGACCGGACGGTCCTCGCGGATCACCTGGTGGACGCGCCGCTCGACGCGGCGCTGTTCTTCCGGCAGGAGGGCGCGGAAGTGCGTCACGTCGATCCGGGCGAGCTCTGTCCCCTTGTAGGCGCCGGCCTGCCAGACGTGCGGTCCGAGCACCTCGCGCAGCGCGCCGTTGAGGAGATGGGTCGCGGTATGGTGCTGCATCAGCTGCAGACGGCGCGGCTGATCGACCTTGCCGTGCAGCCGCGTTCCGACGGCCGCCGTCGAGGCTCGCTCGAGGCGGTGAAGGACGTGGGGGCCCTTGCGGAGGACCTCGACCACCGGAACCCCGCCCAGCTCGCCGGTGTCCGTGATCTGGCCGCCGCCGGTGGGGTAGAAGTACGTCCGGTCCAGGACGACGAACGGGCCCTCCGAGAAGACGACGTGCGATTCGAACGTCAGGGTGTACGGGTCCCGGTAGTAGAGGACCTCGGTCGGCGGGACGCTGGCCGGGACCGCCGGAAGCACCAGCGTCGGCTCGACGTAGTCGGTCGTCGGCGACTCGTTCTCGTGTCGCTTCGAAACCTGGGCGTAAAAGTCGCCCGGCACCGCAGGGGGGTTCGAAAGCTCCTCGACCGCGAGGTCCGGAGGGAGTCCCAAAGAGTCGTACCATTCGACCAGGTCGTCGGACGAGACCTTCCGGCCCTCACGGAGCAATCGTTCCTCCTGGCGACGCACAGAGCCCTTTCCGCGGGTGAGCGTCTCCTGGAAACGAGCGACCTCCGCCTCCACCACCCGGTGCATGTCGTCGCGGTGCTCGCCGATCTCCGGGTGGTCGCGGGCGATCTCCCGGCCGACGCGGTCGAGGACGGCGATGAGCTCGGGAGCCTCCGACGCCTTGGAGAGGGTCCGGATGAGGCGGCGCAAGAGAAGCCGCGAGAAGTACCCCGCCTTGCTGTTGGACGGGACCACGCCGTCGGTAAGGAGGAAATTGAGGGCCCGGGCGTGGTCGATGACGATCGTCGCCTCCTTCGCCGGGAAGGTCGCCCTCAGCTCGTCGTACGCGGAGCCGAACACAGCCTCGTAGGCAGTGCGCGTGCCCTGGGAGAACCAGGTGAACCTCTCGAGGCCGTACCCGGTGTCGACGACGGTGAGCGGCATCGGTACGAGCTTCTCCCCGTCGCGGACGTACTCCATGAAGACGAGCGTCGCGAGCTCGAGCCCGAGCGTGCCGACGCTGATCGAAGGGCCAAGGTTGCCCCCGCCCTCCCAGACCTCCTCCTTGTAGGTGATCGCCCTTGGGTCGGCGCCGAGCTCGCTCGTCAGAAGCTCATGGCAGAGCTCGAGGGTCCTGTCCTTGAAGTAAACCTCGTGGTCCGGCCGGTTGAATGCGTGATGGGCCATCATCTCGAAGACCGTGAAGTGCCGCCCGCTCACGCCGACCTCGTCGAGGTCGATGAACCGAAGGCACGGCTGGCTGATGGTCAGCGGGTTCGCCGGGGGGGGGATCG
This sequence comes from Thermoplasmata archaeon, assembly GCA_022749835.1. Classification (GTDB taxonomy): domain Archaea; phylum Thermoplasmatota; class Thermoplasmata; order Lutacidiplasmatales; family UBA184; genus Lutacidiplasma. Next base: position 16,610 of record JAKIWY010000003.1, read on the forward strand.
CCCCGCTCGTCACCCACGGCTGGAAGTCGTAGATGCTCGCCTGCGTGAAGAACACATCATTTCGCCAGCGTGCGACGGTGGGGTAGCGCCTCAGCCGGGTGTGGCCGCGGTGCTCGAAGAAGGAGAGATACTCCTCCCGCATTTCGGAGGGCGTGCGGGCCCGTTTGAAGCCGGGCTTTCCGAGAAAGCCGTACGGGGTGCAGGGAGACTCCTGGCAACGGGAGTGCTCGCCGAGCGACCAGAATGCGTGGCCGCAGGCCTCGCAGGTGCCGCGCGTGAACGGTTGGCGATGGAAGAACGGTAGGTCGTACTCCGAGTCGTCCATCGAGCGCGGTGGGAGCCGGCTCGGATGAAAAGGGCTTTGGCGATTCGCCCGGGCGGCTTGGTCACCCCGCTCGACGCCCCAACCAACCCCAGGAGCCTCGCCGCAGCGCCGCGTCCCCCGTTGGCCCACCGCCTTCGTCCTGTACGGTCGACGGTCCAGCGGCTGGCGGAGGTGTAAGTAGTCGTAACCGCTCCCGCGGCCAAGAGACCATCCTCGGGCTGAGCGGGGGGGTCACCGGGGGACCACGAATGGGAGGAACAGTACGGAATGCGGGCTTGGTGTGGACCCGGACGGTCCGTGCGCGACGGCGCCCCGGAAGGAGCGCGTGGGCCGCGGTGCTGGCTGGAGTGACGGTGCTGCTGATGGTCGCCCCGGCGGGTTGGGGGGCACATCCCGGCACGAACTCACACGGGGCACCCTATCGGGGCGGTACCTTCCCCATCAATTCTCTCGGGGCCAGTGGTTGCGGTTCGGCGGCGAACGTCGTCAAATGGCACTTTGACCTGCGGACGGGGAACGGTGGGGGAGCGTCCCTATCGAAGGCGAAGCCGTGCCCCTCGGCGGTGCCTCTCACCGGGAGCGGCGCCGACACCACCGGTGCAATCGAACTATCTGTCCATTTCGGCGTTCCCACCAACGGGTTCCATCACGTCGGGGCCAATCTGTTCCTGGGATGGCGCGCGACCGGCGGAGCGTTCGACGGGTCGCGCTTGGGGAACTGCCACGCGCTACTCGTCCCGGGCAATCTCACCACCGTCGAGTACTTCAACGGCAACAGCTGGGCGGGATCCCCACCGCCCGGGGGACCGGTCTTCAACAAGTCGACGTACTACTACTATGCCCAGTATTCCTACGAGTACGGAACCTGCCTTGTGTGGAGCTCCGTCGGCCTCGTCCTCAATTCGTACGTCGAGGACCTCACGAACTATTCGACCCGTGATCCCAGTTCCACCTTCGGCTTCAGAACGTCCGTGGTCGCAGAGGTGACGGAGACCTACAACACGACCAACTGGGCGTGCGGCAACGCGACGTTGTGGAACCACGGCAAGTGGCGGAACAGTTCGTATGCCTGCACGAGCGGCAACGTCTCGACCACCTCGTACTGGGCCGACTACGTAACGGGGGTCAAGGGGACGAGCACCAGCTTCAGCGACTCCGGTACGCTGACGGGTACCGCTTGGTGCAATGGGACGTTCATTAACTCTCACCACTACATCTGGATCATCTACCTTCAAGGCGCAACCTCCGTCACGCTCAACGGATGGTCCCACGGATCGGCCGGCGCCGCCCTGAACCTGGCGACGCGGGGCAACGGGTTCTCTCTCAATTGGGTCCGGGTCTCGTAGGGGGTTCGGGCCGAGCCTTCGCCGAGGTCGGTTCTTCCCGACAGGGTGGGCAGGCCCACCGGTGATCCCGGATCGGGTTCGTTGACGGACCGGGGCGGCGTTAGGGGGCTGACGCCGACGATTTCCTGGGCGATGAGCGCGCACCGCGCGTTGGTCGTCGTGCGGACGGAGGCCGACGCCTTCCTTGGCGGGCGGCTGACGCGCCCCGGGCGACCCGGTCCTCGGGCCGAGGCGTCGGGCGGCCCAGCGTGCGGGCGACCCCGGTCGGGCAAATGTCGGCGATCGGGCACCGCTCGCACAACGGTCCGTTCGGACGGCAGAGGTTCTGTCCGTGCTGCACGAGAAGCGGGTTGATCGGGATCCAGTACTCCCGAGGGAGGCGTTCCCGGAGTTGGGCTTCCGTCTCCTCGGGGGTCTTCGTCCGGACCGCCCCGATCCGGTTCGAGATCCGGTGAACGTGGGTGTCGACCGGAACTCCGGGGATCCCGTAACCGAACACGAGCACGCAGTTTGCGGTCTTCGGGCCGACGCCGGGTAAGGTGAGTAAGGTGTCGAGGTCGGGGGGGACCACCCCGTGGAACCGCTCGAGGACCTGTTGGGCGCATGCGCGGATGTGGCGGGCTTTGGTGCGGTAGAATCCGGTCTCCCGGATGAGCGCCTCGATCGCCTTTGGGGTCGCGCGGGCGAGCCCAGCCGCGTCCGGATACTTCGCGAACAGCTTGGCCGAGGCCCGGTCGGTGTTCTCGTCACGGGTCCGTTGGGAGAGGATGGTGCCGATGAGCACCTGGAACGGGTCTTCGGCGTGGTCGCGCAGGTACGGCACCCGCCAATCGCCCCGGCCGTAGAACGCGGAGAGCCGGTCGAGCACGACCTCCCAGTCGAGCGGCGGCGCTCGCTTCAACGGTCCCCCGCGGTCGACGGCGCTCTCGGCCGCACCACTTCGTCGGAAGCGGCGGCGGTCACGACGTCCGAGAGGTCCGGCTCGTCCTCTCCGCCCTCGAGGTTCCTTAGGAGTTCGCCGACTAGATAGTCGCTACCGGTGACGAGGGTAAAGCCGTCCGGACCGGTGGCCGCTCGGGCGAGGGCGAAACCGGTCGGGAGGTCGGGCGAGACGACCACGCGGGGGAAACGCCCCACCGCGATCCGCCGGAGCGCGGCGGTGTCGAGCGAGCGGGCCGAGCGGACGGGCACGGCGACCAGCGTGCGAGCGAGCGGGGCGAGCGCCTCGAAGATCGGGTCGACCCGCTTGTCGTCAAGGCAGCCGAAGACGATCGCGTTCTCCTGAGGCTCCTCGAACGGCGCAATCTCCCCGAGGCTTAAGGCAAGGGCCCGAGCGCTCTCCGGAGTGTGGGCGACGTCGACGTACAGGTCGGGGCGGCCCGGGAGCTTTTCGAGTCGGCCCCGCCAGCGGACATGCCCCAACCCCTTTCGAAGCTCCGACTCGGTGATCGGCGCACCCAGGGAGCGTGCGTGCTCGAGCGCGGCGGCGATAGCGAGCGCGGCGTTGCCGGCCTGGAAGCTTCCGGCCAGCGGAAGCCCAAGGTCGTCGAAGCTGCCCGGCGGGGTCGTGATGTCGAGACGCTGGCCCCCCGGCTCCAACCGTCGCCCCCGGACCTGGATCTGACGGCCGAGATGCCAGAGCGGCACACCGGCCCCCCGTGCAGTCGCCTCGAGCGCATCGCGGGCCGGCGCCTTGAGCTCGCCTACGATCCCACGGATCCCCGCGTGGAAGATGCCGGCCTTCTCCTGCGCGATATCCCTCTCCGTCGGCCCGAGGATCTCGGTGTGCTCGAGCTCGATGGTGGTGACGACGCCGACGGTCGACCGGAGGACGTTCGTCGAATCGAGGCGGCCCCCCAACCCCGCTTCGATGACCGCGTGTTCCACCCCTTTCCGGGCAAAGTGGTCGAACGCGAGTGCGGTAGTCACCTCGAAGAACGTCGGGTTGCGATCGATGGCCCCCTTGCGAAGGAGCTCATCGCTCGCTTCTCGGACCCGGGCCACACCGTCGACCACCGCCGAGGCGGAGATCGGCCGACGACGGACCTGGATCCGCTCCCGGTAGCTCTTGAGGTGAGGGGAGGTGAATCGGCCGGTCGGGCGGCCGGACGCCTCGAGGATCTCGGCAGCGATCGCCGAGACTGAGCCTTTCCCCTTGCTCCCGGTGACGTGGATCGCCCGGAATCGCTCCTCGGGGTGGTCGAGCGCGCCGAGGAGGGATCGGATGACCTCGAGGCCGGGGCGCATCCCGAAACGGCGCAGCCCGTAGAGGTGCGCGAGCGTCGCGCGGTACTCCTCGTTCGCCACGGTCTGGGACCGGAGCTCCTCTTCGATAAACGTCCGGCGGTGGGGGTCCCCTTAGCGCGGATGGCTGGCTGCCCAAGCGTCCCCCCCGGAGCAGCACGTCAGCCTTCGGAGAGTCTCCGATCTGCCTGGGGGCGCACGTGCGACTCAGTTTCGGCGATGTCGAGAGCCATCCGGGCCAGCAGAAATGGAACCGCCGACCTGATTCGGGGGAAGTAGAACAAATCCGTCATCACCTGAGGATCAGAATCATGAGGACCCGGACCAGCAAGTACAATTCGTGACCGTTCCCGAATCGGAGGTTCCCATAGGTACTCGGTCCGGTTGAGAGTCAATGCGGGGTCCGCCCTGCGCGGTCTTTGGGCGGAGTTCAGGGTCGTCGAGACTGCGAAGCTTCCGGAAATTCGGCAGACTGGCCGACGCCGTCTGGGAGAACGTATCTACGCGGGCCGCATCTCGCCGGAGATGGGCGGAACACGAGGCGGTGGACCCGTGACGACCGTCCCCGGACCCCGGGCCCTCTTGCCATTGGTCCTCGCAGCTGCGATGGGATTGATCACGCTCAATCCGCTCGCGTTGGCCACCCCCGTACCATCTTCGTCGGTCTTGGTCCTGACACCTCCATACAGCGGCACCGCCACTCACTACAATGCCATCTGCCTGGACTCGAGCCTTTGTCACCGTGGATTGACAGGCGGCAAGGGGTGCATGTCGGCCTGGGCCGGAGGAAACCCGCGATTCGTTCTCCGGACGGGCCAAGCCCACTACAATTACACGACCTGGGCGACTTCTTGCCATACCTACTCGTTGGGTAACACGTCATCAACTCGATACGCCGAGGTGACCGGTGGGTTCGACGCTTCTGTGAATCTGTCCTATCGCGCGGGAACTCCAACAGTTTTCGCTAATATCACGTACAACGACTCCACCAGCATGCTGTTCTCATGGGGCAAATGCAAGACCATTGGACATCCCGGTTACTCGTTCTGCGACCGGGGGCTTGAGACTGAACTGACTGGGCAAGCGTACATCTTTGACCTCACGTCGAACACGTCGTTCAGCTCGACCACCAACTTCTCGTACATCCTGGACTATGCCTCCAATCTCTCGGCCTGCTCGAGTAGTTCGGGCTGCTCCTCATCGGTTTATCCGAATACTGGATTCTCTCTCAACGTGTCCCACTGCGGAAGCTTCTCCTGGAAGGTTCCGCTGTTGACCGGGATGACAAGAGGTGACCACTACGTCCTCAAGTTCTCAATGACGGTCACCTCTTCCACTCGCTGTTCGGTCGGGAACGCGAGTCTCTCGAACTTCACCGCCTGGACCAATGTCCAGTTTTCCGCGCCGGTGGGCAAGGTCCTTCTGACCTCGGTAGCTGAGACTTAGCCGGGGGACGCGATTCGCGCGGGTCCGCCCCAGTCGACCCACCGCCGTGCGCAGGCCTTTACCTTGGGGGCAGCTACCGCAATCCATGCGAGCGGTCCGAATCATTGGGGCAATGGTGATCATCTGCACCTGGGGGGTGATTGCGGACGGTTTGGCGAACTCTCCTGACCTTTGGATTCTCGGTCTTCCACCAGACTTTTGGGCCGGAACGGCGCTCCTATTTGGCATACTTGCAGCCGCATGGTTTGCCCGACCGGCACGGTGGAAAGGTGGCGACACCAGCCGGCATGCTCCCCCTGGGGACGCGGCTCGCATGAGAACGCAATGACGACCCCCTGACCCAGCGGATTCGCTGAGCTAAGCCGAGCGGGAAGTGCCCTACCGTAGCCGGGAATCAACCCACCCTTTGCCGGGGGGTCGAATCGCGGTCGATGAGAGCGAGACGGGAACGGCACCGGTCGCAACCGGCCTACCACTGTAACTGGGAAGTGAACTCCTTCAAGACGGTATGCTGCCCCGGGCAATCCCCGATGCCGCCGCTCCATCGGCCATCCCAGTTCGGAGAACTGAGGTTGGTGATTACCACGATCGAATGCTCGATGCAGTCGTTGATGTACCACGGGTCCGTCCCGTTGTGGATAAAGCCGCCCCATCCCGTAATGTTCCCATCATAGACCGTTGTCCCATCGATCGCGACGGCCACTTGGATTGGGGTGTGCAAGTTGTTGCTCAGAACGAACTGGTAGCCCCGGGGACGATCCTCCTCGTAGACCGCCACCACGATTGGAACGGCCACGAGGACGGCGATCACAGCGACGAAGATTCGACGACTCTTCCTATCGGTGGGTGAGATTCGCCTTCGGCGGACAGGAGCCGCCGGTTCAGTTGTGCTCGCTATCGGAACTCCTTCGGTCGTCGGATCCGCCTCCTTCCCCACGAGGGTTGGGGTCGCGCTCGAAGGAGGGGAGAGGCGCTCGGAAGTAATACTGCTTCGCTTCCGGAGGACGCGCGGCTGGCCATGCACCGCCGCTTTCAAAAAAGGCGCCCTTCTGGTTGGGGGGCAGCGAGCGACCAACGAAGCAACGTCTATGACCCCGTAACCAATCGCGGCCCCGGAGGCGACCTTGAGGCGGTGGATTCTCGCGGTTGGTCTATTGATCGTAATCGGAGGGTCTTTCCTCTGGGTGGCGCCTACGCATGGATCGTTCCCTCCACGGACGTTTTCCTCGAGCGCTCGAACCTTCTACGCCGAGAACGTGACCGCTCCGGTCGGAAACAACATCCTGGGACTTCAGATCATGTACACCGCGACTTGGAGCTCGAGCGGATGGCCGACCGCGAGTGGTGGCGACCTCAAGGTCTATAGTTGCGGGCACAGCGCGAACTGCTCCCAGTTTGACCCCAACTCCTCTCCCGTAGCCCGCGGGCCCGGGACCGCTGGCTCGCTGACCTGGACAGGTGGGCCCGGGGAGCTCTTCATGGTATTTCCGGGTGCCTTCGCCCCC
>JAKIWY010000030.1 GCA_022749835.1 Thermoplasmata archaeon
AGGCGAGTGCCGGTGTCGGGGAGGAACGGGGGGGGGTCGTGGAGGACGGCCAGGTGGCCGCCGGGATGACGGTCGGCGTGGCGGTAGGGGCACCCATCGGTCCCGCGGGCTCGAGCGAGCCTCCGGCGAGTCGGTGCCCCGCCGGAAGGGCGTGGAGGAGGGCTGCGAAGGGAAGCGCCAGCGTGACGGTCGCCAGAAGGAGGAGACCGGTCCGCATCGGCCGGCCGCGTGGGACCCAGCGGCGAGCAACGCCCGGGGAGTGCATCGCAAGCTTCCGCAGGCGGTCGGCCGCTTAACGGCTCCGGCGGTCGAAGAGAGCGCGGAGAGCCGGGTGTCGAGGGGCAGTCCGCCACGCTTTTGCGCGTGACCGCCTGAGCCGCCCCCATGGCCGTCCTGGAGGCAACGCGCGTTTCGAAGACCTACCCGGGGCGCTCCGGACCGGTCCGGGCGCTCCAGGAGGTCGACCTCACCATCCAGAAGGGGCAGCGGTTCGCCTTCCTCGGCCGCAACGGCGCGGGCAAGACGACGTTCATCAAGATCGCCTCGACGCTCCTCTTGCCGACCTCGGGGACCATCACACTGTTCGGCCACGACGTCGTCGCCGATCCGGCGAGCGTCCGTCCGCTGATGGGTCTCGTCCCGCAGGAAGGAAAGCCGTTCTTCCACATGACGCCCCGCGAGCACATCTACGAGTACCTTCGGGTCCGCGGGGCCGGTCGGGAGAGCGCCCGGGACCGGACCGAGGAGGTCATCGTCGCGATGGGCCTTACCCAGTTTGGGAACGAGGTCGCCATGCGACTCTCCGGCGGCCTGCAGCAGCGCACGATGGTCGCCATGATCCTCGCGACGCAGGCCCCGTTCCTCTTCCTGGACGAACCGACCCTGGGGATGGACCCGTTCGCGCGCCGCCAGGTCTGGAAGGTGATCCTCGACGCCGCACGGCGCGGCTCGACGATCCTCCTGACGACCCATTACCTGGACGAAGCCGAGCAGCTCTCCGACGAGCTCGCCGTCATCGAGGGGGGTCGGCTCCTCTACCGCGGCGGGAGCGAGGCGCTCAAGTCCACCGTCCGTCGGGAGGTCCGCCTCCAGTTTCCCGCCACGTTCCCGACCGGGCCTCTCGAGCGGTTCGGCAAGGTGATCGTCGAGCGGGAGCGGATCACGTTGCTCACCTCGCGCTCGGCGGTCCGGGAGCTCACCGAGCTCGCCCTCGAGCGTGGCGCCGAGGTCAGTGTCGGGCCGGTGACCCTTGAGGAGGCGTTCCTCGAGCTCGTCGGGCGGGGCATCGAGGACGAGGAGGAGGGTTCACTGGCATGACGGTCGGAAGCCAAGCGTACGCGGCGCTGCGCATCTGCTACTTCAACGGCATCATCCCGCTCTGGCGATCGCCGCTGCTCATCGGGGCCGTCTTCCTCACGCCGTTCAGCTTCCTGTTCTTCCTCTACGTGATCGCCCCGGCGTCCCTGCTGCCGTACGGGGTGGTCGGCGGCATCCTGTTCACGGCGTTGTTCACCGGCAACGGGATGCTGAACGACTGCGCCTACCTTCGCCTCGAGCGCCAGATCCAGCAGGTGTTCGTAGCGAGCCCGGTGCACCCGCTCGCCTACGTCTTCGGGATGGCGCTCAGCGAGCTCGCCTTCGCGGCTCCGGCGATGGTACTTTTCTTCGCCATCCTCCTGCACGTGCACCCGTTCGCCTTCGCGGGGCTGATCGCGCTCATCGCGGTCGTGCTGATGACCTGGCTGATGGCCTGCACGCTCGGCTTCTTCGTCTCGACGCTCTTCCACCAGCTCCGGGAGATCTGGCCGATCGGCACGCTGATCTTTTCCGGGATCTCGGTGCTTCCCCCGCTGTTCTACCCGGCCACGGAGATCCCGTCGAACTGGCAGTGGGTCGCCTTTCTCTCCCCCTCCACCTACGCAGGCCAGCTCGCGGACCGAGTGACGGGGCTCAGCGGCGGGATCAGCAACGGGTCGCCGATCCTGGCGTCCGCGGCGTTCGATGTCGCCGGCCTCACCATTGGGACGACGTTGCTGGGTCTCGCGGCGCTCTTCCTCGCCCGTTGGCGTGAGCCTTAGGATCTTCCAAGGTCGCTTAGGCGCTGCGCTCCCTGCGCATCCGGCTCGCGAGGGCCGGCCCTCATCGCCCTCGAAGGGCCCCGATCGCCCGGGCTGGGGCGTCCTCTCTCGAGTCGAGAGGCAAGAATAAGTCCGCCGTCGCGCTGGGTGCGCCGTGGGCTCCCGGAAGTTCCTCGGGTTCCTTGCGGTTGCCTTGGCCGTCCTGGTGCTGCTCTTCCCCGGGCTCCTCATGCCTAACCCGCCCCCCCTTGCCGCCCATCCCCCCTCGAAGGGGGTCGTCTCCCCCGAGAATCTGCTGGCCGAAGCGAGGGCATCGATGGCTCCGGGCACGGCGCCGAACGCCGGGAGCATCAGCCCGTGGTCGAACCTGAGCGCCACCGTGACCAAGTCCCCGTCGGCGCGGGACAGTCCGGCGCTCGTCTACGACCGGGCGGACGGATTCGTCCTGCTGTTCGGCGGCCAGGGGCTCGAGCGCCCGGTTCTCGGCGACAGCTGGAAGTTTGACTCTGGAAAGTGGACGCTCCTCAAGGAGAAGGTCGCTCCACCGGCCCGCTACGGGGCCCAGATCACCTACGATCCCTTGGACGGCTACGTCCTGCTCTTCGGCGGCTTCCGATCGCCGGCGGCTCCCGGGTTCAACGACACCTGGAAGTTCGTGGGAGGCAGTTGGACGAACCTGACCCCGGGGCTCAGCGTGGTTCCGAAAGGTCGGGGAGAGGGGGGCCTCGCCTACGATCCGACCGATGGCTACTCGGTGCTCTTCGGCGGGTGCCCGTCGATCAAGCTCATCTCGAAACCCCTCGCCGACACCTGGACGTTCGCCCACGGCGCCTGGACCGACCGGACGGCGAGCCTGTCGAAGGCGCCCGGTGCACGCGCTCTGCTCTCGCTGAGCGCCGACCCTCCGGATCACGGTCTCCTGCTGTTCGGGGGCCTCAAGGGGACAACCGGATACTCGGATACCTGGCTGTTCGCCAACGGCAACTGGTCCGTCCCACTCTCGGCGAGCGGCCCGGTCGCCCGACTGGGCGCGGCGATGGGCTACGACGGGTCGTTCGGCGCAGTCGTCCTGTTCGGGGGCCAATCTCCGAACGGCAGCTTCCTCGCGGACACCTGGAAGTTCCAGGGGGCTGCGTGGGCCCAGCTCAAGGTCGCCGGCCCCTCCGCGCGATATCTGTCGGGCTTCACATTCGACAACGCCACAGCCTACTCCCTCCTCTTCGGAGGGATCGCCCGCTCCGGCGCAGGGGTCGTCTTCGAGCGGGAGAGCTGGGCGTTCCGATCGGGAGGCGCGCTGTGGGCCAACGCCAGCACCCCGACGCGCCCGGGCGCGCGCGACGGCGCTTCGCTCGTCTACGACCCGTCGCTCGCCAAGGTCGTCCTGTTCGGGGGGGAGCACCGGGCCGGGTCGGTCGTCACCTACCTGAACGACACCTGGACGTTCTCGGCCGGGGCATGGAGCCGGCTCAACTCCCTCTCGGCGCCATCGCCGCGCGCCTTCGCGAGCGCGACGTTCGACGCGCGCGCGAGCGAGCTGCTGATCGTCGGCGGGACCAACGGCACGCTTCTCAACGACACGTGGGTGCTCTCCGGACGCACCTGGAGCCCGGTGGCGAGCGCGAGTGCGCCCTCACCGAGGTCGGCGGCGTCGATGGCGTACTCCGACTCGATGAACGCCAGTCTCCTGTTCGGTGGCCAGAGCGCCACCGGTCCGTCGGCGGAGACCTGGGAGTTCACCGCGAGCGGTTGGCAGAACCTGACGGGCAGCCTCACCAAGAGCCCCCCGGCGCGCTCGGGCGCGGCGATCGTCTACTACCCCTCGACCGGAGGGGTGGTGCTGTTCGGCGGAGCCGGAGCCGGGCTTCTCGGCGACACCTGGCAGTTCGCAAAAGGCAACTGGAGCGCCGTCGGCCTACACAAGCCGCCCTCGGCGCGCTCGAACGCGAGCCTGGTCTACGACCCGGCGAGCGGTCTTCTCTACCTGTTCGGCGGCGCCGGCTCCGCCAACCCGCTCAACGACACCTGGCAGTACTCCCGGGGCAGTTGGACGCCGCTCGCCCCCCCGCTCGCGCCACCGGGTCGAAGCGCCAGCGGCTTCGTGTTCGACCTCTACGACCATGCGGGTCTCCTATTCGGAGGATCCGGCGCCTCCTCGGTCGACCTCAACGACACGTGGACGTTGGGCGGGTAGCCCGGCGGGGTCCGCCGGTCGCTCCCTCTCAGTAGACCCGGATCGAATCGACCCGGACGCCGTTGCCACCCGTGGCGAAGTTCACCGCGGCGCGCGCCGAGCAGCCCTTCACCGTTCCGGCCGAGCTCGAGCAGCTCGCGCCGGCGTCCGAGTAGAGGTAGAGGTCGATGTAGTACGTCTGGCCCGCGTAGGCGCCGGTGACGTTCACGTAGACGGAGACGTTCATCACGCCCGAGGCGCTCGCCGAAGTGCCGGAGATCGAGCTGTTCACGATGCATCCTGTGGTGCGGCAGACCTCCTCCTTCCCGGACCAGTTGGAGAAGCCACCGCCGACGTTGCTCGAGTACCAGTAGCTGTTGCCGTTCGATTGGTAGACCTCGGCTCCGTTGACCCCGGCGTCCCAGAAGGCGCTCTGGTTGCACTCGGTGGAGGTCGCCGGCGCCTTGAGGGCGCACGGGCCGAGCGAGACGGAGTCGTTGCCGTTCGCGGTGAGCGTGAGTCGGGCGATGACGAGGTGGTTGCCGGAGAACTTCGGGAGAAGCACCGAGACCGTCGTCGCCCCGGCGGTGAGGCCCAAGTTGATGCTGTGCTGGCCGCCGACGCCGCTGTTGCAGAACTTCGCGCCGGCCGAGCCGGCGAATCCCCCGGTCCCCGAGCGCATCGAGAAGCGGGCCGGCGTGCCGACGTGCACCTTGCCGCAGCCGGTGATGAGCTTGGTCGTGGTCGCCTGGGCCGCTCCCTGGTACGGGGCCTTCACGAGAACAGCGACCGGCGAGGAGGCGAATCCCGTGGGGAACGCCAAGAGCAGGACGACGCCCGCGCTCAAAGCGGCCATCCACGGGAGCCGGCGCCGGGCGAGGGGGGAACCGTTCCCAGCTCTCTCGCCCATGGATCAGGAGATCGAGACCGAGTCGAGCTTCGCGCCGTAGTTCGGCGTCGACATGTCGAGAAGGGCGGAGCCGACGCATCCCTTGAGGACGACCCCCCAGGCCGAGCAACCCGCGTAGGCGATCGAGTCGAGGACGAGCTCGAGCGCATACAGATGGGTCCCCTTCGCCCCGGTCAGGTTGAGGATCCAGGAGACGGAGACGGTGCCGGTGAAGTTCTGGGTGCCGTTACCCCCGGAGATCTCGCTTGAGCACTGGGCCTCGTAGCACCAGGAGTCGAAGTACGACTCGTTCGAGATCCCCGGCCACGCGGTCCCGAAGCTGAGCGTCGTTCCGTTCGTGCGGTCGTAGAGCTCGGGGTAGCCGGTCACGGACCAGCCCGCGTACCGGTAGCAGGTGTTCGCCGTCACAGAGCCCGAGCAGGTCCCGAAGCGGATGGTCTGGGTCGCGTAGACCGCGAACGTCCAGTTCACCGTGACCGTATGGGTTCCCCTGAGGCCGGGCAGGTTGATCCAGAGGTGGCTGACGCCTTCCGAGGAGCCCGTGCTCACTCCGCCGGAGTTGCCCGCGTTCACCGAGCAGGAGCGGGCCTTTGCGGAGCCGCTGAACCCTCCGATGCCCGAGCGAAGTGAGAACCGGTCGAACGAGCCGACGTGGCCCTTGGCGCAACCGGTCCAGACGGTCGAGCTCGTGCTCTGCGAGGAGCCGTGATACGGGGCGTAGACCGTCCACGTAGCGAGGGGCCGGGGCGACACGCCCTGGGCGACAGTTGGTAGAAGGAGGATGGCACACGCGGTCACGATGGCGAGGATTCCGAGCTGCCCATGCCTCTTGGCTGCCCAGACCGTCGGCCCTCCGCTCACCGCTCTCCCCCCGGCCGGGCCAACGCCCGACCGGCCCACAACCCCCCTAAGACGAGGTGGTTTAAATACCCGAGTTTCGGCCGCGCGACCGTTCCTTCCGCGCTGAGACGACCGTCGGCCGACCTCAGGATCCCCGTCACGCGTGCCGCGCCGCGGCCCGGAGTCACGAGGGGATGGTGCCCTCTCAACTGGAAGGGTCGGACTTCTTGGCCGAGGGAGCCGACGTCGTCGAGGAGCCCGCCGACAGAGGTGGGCTCTTCGTCGGGGAGGCCGGGCTTGACCCTTTCGCCATCAGCGTCGCGAGATAGGCGGTGAACAACGTGTTCGCCCCGCCGCTCGAGTCCGCGCCGGTGCTGACGTAGGTGTCGGGCGTGATCCGAACGCCTCCGTCGCGGACCTGCTCCATCACCTTCACAAGCGCGACCCGCTCGGGCCCGATGACGATCGCTTGCGCGTTGTAGGCGTCCGCCTGCGCCTGCCCGACGGTCCGGATCGCGGCTCCGTCACCGTCCGCGCGCAGCCGGGTGGAGTCGCGCACCCCTTCCGCCTGCTTGACGAGCGCCTTGGCGTTGTTCTCGTTGATCTCGACCTGGAGGACGGCTTGGACGACCTGCGGCTGCATGTTCGCCCGTGCCGTCTTCTCCTGGACGGCGATCCGCTGCTCCTCGGCGAGCGCCTGCTGCTGGTACTGCGCCTGCTGCTGGATGGCGATCTCCTTTTCGGTCTGGGTCTTGAGCAGCGTCTCGTCGACCGCGATGTAGGAGATCAGAAGGTTCTGCGCCTCGACCATGTACTTCGCGAACTCCGTGCGGGCCTTCTCGAGCGCCTCGACCTGGAGCTGGGTGCGGCTCTGGACGAACTCGAGGGCCTTCTTCTCGCCGGCGTTGTTGCGGAAGGAGGAGTCGATCAGCGGGTGGACAATCTGCTGGATCAGGTTGAACACCGAGCCGAACCGGGCGATGATGAAGGCGGCGTTGTCCGGAAGGATGCGGATGACCATCCGCACGTCGACTTCGAGCTGGAAGCCGTCCTTCGAGGTGACCTTCAACTGGCTGAACCGGAAGAACGACTCCCCCCGGGTGGTCTGCGTGTCGAGGTACGGATAGCTCGAGGTGTCCTTGGAGGGGATCGTCGAAGGTCGGGACATCTCGGGGGAGGTGGGGCGGTCGGAGCTCGCCCAATCGACCATGATGGCGCTGGTGGGCACCATGTACGCCGTGAAGGCGATCGGGTTGAGGTTGTACTTTCCCGGGGCGACGGGGGTCTGCCAGATGCCGCGGCGCCCGCGGTCCGGGGTCAGGAGCGTCTCCACGCTGCTCGTCACCGTCTGGTCGAAGTTCGGGCTGTCCGTCACGGGAACCGGCTTCGCGTCCGGACGGTCGAGCTCCTCGCCCACGTTCGACCGGAGCACGGCGACGAACCCGGGAGGCACATCGGCGACGCTCTTCACGTCGACGTTGAAGAGCAAGGGGTTCACGTAGTAACGACCCGGCTGAAGGGTGTCGAGCTGCGGGCCTCGGAATCCCCCGCTGTCGAGGAACGCCTGCCCGTCCTGGAAGTAGTTGTGCTGTCGGGCGTTCGGTCGCTCCTTCGTGGGCACCAAGGTCGGCTGCGGCGCGACGATGAAGCGCGACGGGAGGGGCTGGCCGTCCTGGGCCGTCAGGACGCCGACCTGCTCGGAGTTGATGTGGGCGGCGGTCCACATCTTGATGTTGAAGGCGATCGTGTTGATCCTGTACTTTCCCGGGCGCAGGATCGCCACCTGGGGGCCCTTGTAGCCCCCGCCGTCCAGGAATTTCTCGGCGTCCTGGAACTGGTTGCACTCGACCTCGTCCCCGAGAAGGCGGCCCTTGGGGAGCGGCCGCCCGTCGATCGACTCCACGGTGGCGATGTTCGCGTCGCCGACCTCGGTGACGGGGACCTTCATCACGGTCCAGATGACCGGCATCCGGAAGTAGAGGCCCGGCATCAGGGTCGCCGATTGCACGCCGACTTCGCCGTGACGGGCGATGACCTGACCGGGAGGCATCCGGCGCCCTCCCATCTTGCGGGTCAGGATTCCGACCTGGTTCTGGCTGATGAGGAAGAGGCCCCAGACGAGGATCACCAGGAAGACGATCGCGACCAAGATGAGCAGCGGAAGCGCCGCGGCGAGGACGTCGGCGTCGCTCACGGGCGCTCCCCTTCCCGGTACGTCCTCTGGCGGGGGTGGCCTTCCGCGCGACAGCCGCTCTCGCAAGCAGTCCCATTCTTCATCGAACGGCCCGGGCAACGCCACGCCTTCTCGGCCTTAGCCATTGCTGAGCCCGCCGGGGTGGTCTCCCCGAGGAGACGCGTCGCGGAACTGGCCGTCTCCCCGGGTTCCCCGGGCGGTCCCAGCACGGTTGACAGGTTGACACGGCACACGCCGCCTCTAAGTAGCATGAGGACGGTTTCGGCTCACTTCCCGGGGGGGAGGTACGACCCGCCGCACGGCGGCGGGTGGGGGACGGAAAGATGCGAGCTCCGGAGGGTCCGTGGTGAGTGCGAACATCGCCGCGACCTCGCCCGCGCCGGCGCGGTTCCACTTGGGGCTGCTGTTGAGGCTCGCCAAGGGGGTCATCGCTTGGGAGCTGCTCATGGCGCTCATCGCGATCACGATCGTCGTGGGAGCCCTGCCCCTGGTCATCGCCCTGCTGTTGCACGCCCCGGTCTTCGGTTGGATCGGCGTGCCCCCTGCGGTGTATCTATTCTCCCAGGCCCAGAAGCTTCCGATGGAACTCCTTAAGGAAGCGGCGTCGGGAAAGAAGGGCAACGCCTCCGCCTCCTAGCCCCTATACGGGGCCGCGGTCACGGTGGGCCGCAGACATGACCTACATCCTACTCGCTAGGCCTGCATGCCGGGGGCGCGCGACCCGCCCGCCGAGCGTCCGGCGATGCCCCGGGCATTCGCGGACGATCCGTCCGACGGAGAGGGCGTGGGGCCGCTTGCCATTCGGTACTTCATGAACGCCGCAGGAGATGGGCCGTCCCTCGGGCGGATAGATTGGGAGGCCGGCGATTTCGCCGTTCTGGCCACCGGGCAGACGATCGTCGGAGAGCTGTTGTGTGAGGCCGTCGGGCTCCGCGCACGGGAACGGGTACTTGACGTGGCGACCGGGAGCGGGAATGTTGCTCTCGCGGCCGCGCGCCGTCGGGCGCGGGCGACCGGCGTCGACTTCGTCCTTCGTCTATTGGAGCGCGCACGGGAGCGAGCGGCGGTGGAGCGTCTCCCGATCCAGCTGTGTGTCGGGGACGCCCGGCGTCTCCCGTTTTTGGACGGCCCGTTCGATGCTGTCCTCTCCGCCTTCGGTGTCATGTTCGTACCGAACGCGGAGCTCGCCGCCTCGGAGTTGCGACGGGTCTGCCGCGCCGGGGGCCGGGTCGGGCTCGCAAGCTGGACCCCCAACGGGTTCATCGGTCGCCAATTCGACGCCCTCGAACGCCCCCCTCGGTCTCCGGGCCGGTCCGACGCCCGACGCCTGTGGGGAACCGAGGAGGGTCTGCACCAGCTCTTCGGTTCGGCCGCCGATGTCCGTGTGGTGCCCCGCTCGCTCCTGTTGAGGGGTGACTCGGTCGAGCGGATGGTGGAAGGGCTGCGCCGCAATCTGGGGCCGATGGTCCAGGTGTTCGCCCGGCTCGATGCCGCCCAAGGCAGGTTACTCGAGAGCGAACTCCTCGACCTCGTCCGTCAGTTCAACGTCGCCGGCGATGGCACCGCGCTCGTTCCGGCCGACTACCTCGAAGCGGTCGTTCGGATGTAGAGCGACCGGCCGATCCACCGGGGCGCCAGCCTACGATATCCGGATCCAGTTCAACTCGATCCCATTGCCGTGGGTCGCCAGGTTGATCGACGCCACGGCCGACCCGTGCTTCCAGCCGCCCACTTCGACGGAGAGGACCCCTAAGAACTCGAGGATCCAGACGTAGCGATGAGAGGGGTTGAACGAACCGTTGACCCAGATCGTGCCGGTCGCGCTGCCCGAGTTGCTGAAGCTCGTGCTGGGGCTGAGGGCGTCGGTCAGCAGGTCGAGCGTGCCCGAGGCGGTGGATGCGTTCTGACTGAAGCAGGTGCGGCTGAGGTTCTTCCAATGGCCGAAGTCCCACTGCGTGGCGTTGTAGCAGGACCATTCGGTTCGGTCCAGGGTCTCGGTCAACTGGTCGACGAAGCGAGTATCGTTCCCGAACGTGGAGGTCGGCCGGAGGATCGACCCATTCGTCAAGTCCCAGACCCAGGCCAGTACTCCGACGGTCACCGAACTGTAGGTGCTGCAGGAGTTCGTAGCCTGGACCTGCGGCTCGTCGATGTAGTAGGTGGAGCGGTTGAGCACGAGGCCGCCCGGCGGCACCTTGTTCCACCAGTGCTTGCCGTTGTAGTAGTGGAAGAACGTCGAGTGCCATGTGGTCCCGCCGGCCGGGCAGGTACCGCTCGACGAGGCGTCGAACGCCCCGGCGCTGGTCTTCCAGACGCCTTGGAGGTTCGCGCCGACCTGGTGGGTGCCGGGGGTACCCACGGCGAAAGGCACCCCTACCTCGAATCCCTCCTCCGCGTACGCGCTGCTGGCGCCCAAGAGTCCGTTCCCCAGCCCCGAGCACTCGGAGCTGTGGAGGATCGAGGATCCATTGCCGAGGCCGGTCTTCAGGTGGAAGCTCCATGCGGTCGGGAACGCAGTCGTCGAGCAGCCACTCTTCCCAAGGTCACGGAGGTGAAGTACGGCGCCCGGAAATGGGGCGACGAGGGAGGCCGAGGAGTTGCGCCCGCCGAGCCCGGTAGGGACCACCACTATCAGGGCCACG
>JAKIWY010000300.1 GCA_022749835.1 Thermoplasmata archaeon
CGGAATACCGCTAAGAAACCCGTTCCTCCTGGCCTCCGGTGTCTGGGGGGAGAGCGGGGATTCCCTCCGGGGGGCCTGGGAGGAGGGCGCCGGCGCCGTCATCACGAAATCGATCGGCAGCGAGCCCCGGTCGGGGTACCCGAACCCGACCGTCGAGACGTTCGAGCGCTGGGGGTTCCTCAACGCGATGGGTCTACCGAATCCGGGGATCAAGGAGTATCCTGAAGAGATCGCCATCGCCCGGCGCGCCGGTGCCACCGTGGTCGGCTCGGTGTTCGGCCACGACGCCGAAGAGTTCGCCCGCCTCGCCCGGGAGATCGAGGCGACCGGGGTGGTCGCCATCGAGCTCAACTTGAGCTGTCCGCACGCGGAAGGTCTCGGCTCCGAGGTCGGTTCGGACCCCAAGCAGGTCGAGGAGATCACCGGGGCGGTCGTCAAGAGCGTCCGGGTCCCCGTCATCGCGAAGATCACGCCGAACACCGCCGACCCGGCCGGTCTCGCCCACGCCGCCGAGCGTGGGGGGGCCTCCGCGATCAGCGCGATCAACACGCTCAGGGGCCTTTCGATCGACGTCACGCTGCGCCGTCCGACCCTCTCGCACGGGCTGGGGGGGCTGAGCGGTTCGGCGATCCGGCCCATCGGGCTCGCCTGCGTCTGGCAGATCTACGAACGGGTCTCCATCCCGATCGTCGGGGTCGGCGGGATCATGCACGCCCGCGATGCGCTCGAATACGTCATGGCCGGCGCCCGGGCCGTCGAGGTCGGGACGGCGGTCGCCTTCGAGGGGATCGGTGTGTTCGGCCGGCTTCCCAAGGAGCTCTCGAAGCTCCTCGATGAGCTCGGCATCGCCCGGCTCGAGGACGTCGTCGGCGCGGCGCACCGCAGCGGGGCCGGCGCGTAACGAGGGTTCCCGTGCGGATCAGCGTGGTCGTCACCGCCTACGGTCGAAAGCAGTTCCTTCGGGAAGCGGTCGCCTCCGTCGACCGCCAGGAGCGGCCCGACGGTCTCGAGGTCGAGCTGCTCGTCGCGAAGAACTTCCCGGACGACGAGATCGACCGTCGCGAGGACGTGACCCTCTACGACTGCTCGAACACCGCCGCGGGGGTGATGATGGCGGAAGCGACCGAGCGGGCCCGGGGGGACGTCGTCGCCTTCCTGGAGGATGACGACCTCTGGGAGCCGAACAAGCTCTCCCGCGTCGCGCACGCCTTCCAGGCGCACCCCGAGCTCGGATACTTTGGGCACGGCCAAAAGCCGATCGACGCCGCGGGCCGGCCGATCCCGGGGGCCGGTGCGATGTGGGGACTCCAGAAACGGATCTCCGGCGAGAACTACCTCGCCCCACCCCTCGGCCCATCGGCCTCCTGGGTGCTCGCGGCGAACCCGGGGAACGTGAGTTCCGTCGCGTTGCGCCGCGAGCTCTTGATGGAGCGGGCCCCGTTCCTGCGCCGCCTCAAGGCGTCGCTCGACGATTTCCTCTTGTGGGCCGGTCTCCTCTCCGGCCGCGGCGTCCTCATCACGCCCGAGGCGCTCACCCGCCTTCGGGTGCACACGGAGAACTACTCGCGGGGGGGCCGCTCGTCGTTCCAGGAGTACGTCCGGCGCTACCGACGGATGCGCGCCGAGGAGATCGTGAGCCACCAGGTCGGCGAGGAGATGGCCGAGGGCTCCCCCTGGGTGCAGGAGCCGATCCGCCGCAAGATCGTCGAGTTCGAGCATTTCCTCCACGTGATGAACGCC
>JAKIWY010000301.1 GCA_022749835.1 Thermoplasmata archaeon
CGGCTTCGGCGGCCGGCGCCCCTCCGGCTGGTCCGCTCGGTCCCACCCCACCGTCGGCTCCTCCAACGGACGTTGGCGCCGACCCATCGACCGCCATCTCCCCGGTCGACGGAGTGCCGACCGATGCGCCGCTGCCTCCGCCCCGCGCGACCCCGTCCAAGGTTTCCTCCCCGGGTCCGACCTTGCCTCGCCCCCTCGGGATCACGCTCCAGGCCTCCCAGCGGGTCATCTCCCACCTCGCCCGGCAAGGGACCCCCCCTCCTTCGCCACTCGGAGTGCGTTCCCTGACGCAGGCAGGGATTGGCGAGGCGCTGGGAATCGAGCAGTCGAACCTGGCCCGGATCTTGAAACGGCTGGAGGTCGCCGGGGTCGTCACACGGGAGCTCCGCCACGTCCCGGGCGTCGCGCGTCGAGTGCGGATCTACCTCCTCACGCCTACCGGTCAGCGGCTTGCGGCCGGCTTGTTCCGTTGGGAGACCCCGCCGGAGTCGGATCGCCCCGCCTAGGCACCGAGAGGTCGCGCTCCGATCAGAGCTCCCCCGTGGCCTTCCCGGGCTCACGAGACGGAGAACGAGTTCAGGACGGCCCCGTGCCAGCCCCCCGCCAGGTTGAGCCACGCGGCCCCGCTCGGCGTGCCTGTGAACCCGGCGCTGCTCGTGACGAACCAGACTTCCGCGAATCCGCTGACGTAGGTCACCAGGCGGTACGAGTCGTTCCGGTTCAGCGTTCCGTTGACGTAGGCGTTCCAGAGGAACGTTCCGGAGAAGTTGGCGTAGTACGTGCTGCCCGAATAGTGACCGCCGAAGGTGCCGTTGTAGTAGGAGCAAGTCCCGGCTTGGCAGTTCGTGTCGTTCCCCGCGGCGACCTCCTCCACCCAGGCCTTGTTGGGTTGAAGCGTGACGCCGGTCGTCGCGTCGTACAGGACGGAGTAGGAGTCCACGCCGGCGTCCGCCCCACGGGAACATGTGTAGGTGGTGGACGACCCCGGTTGGCAGTTCGCGAACGTCGCGCGTACGCCGCCCTGAGCGATGACGGTCCAGCGGACGAGGATCGAGTGCGACCCCGAACTGTGCAGGTGGATGGGGATGACCGCCTCGAGTGTGCTCGTCGTCAACTCCTCGACGTCTATCGAGCCAGTCATGGAGGGGCACGCCTTGCCAAAGGCCCGGTCCCGGAACCCGCCCGCGCCGGTGTTGAGGGAGAACGTGGCGCCCAACGGTATGGCTGCGAATCCGCAACTCGTGGTGGCGAGGGTGTCGGCGTGCTTGGCAGCACCGTGGAACGGCGCGGTGATGAGCCTACTCGGTGCGGCGCCGAAGCCGGACGGAGCGAGACCCGCGAACAACATCGCCGCGAACGCGCTTCCGACGACCGAGGCGACCGCTATCCGGCGGGGTCGTCGGCGAATCGGCCTGGCCCACGTGTCGCCCAAGATTCTCCCCATGCAGGTCCTCAACGGTCGGGGTCGGCCGGTCTTCGAACGGCGCGAGCCTTCCCGCCGCCCTCGAGATTCGGCCACGGTTTATAGACCTCCGGCACCGAAACTCGGCCGGAACGTCCATATCTCGATGGGGGCAGTCGCCCTCTCCGAACCATTCCGGGAGCCGCCCGGCGTTTCGCGCTACGCCGTTCCGACTGACGACCGAGCCGTGGACCGCTGGGGCGTCGGCGCTTCCGGGACCGCCCGGCCGTGCCCGGAAATCCGACCCGCTTTGAGCCGGCCAAGTTCA
>JAKIWY010000302.1 GCA_022749835.1 Thermoplasmata archaeon
AGCTCCATCTTGAGGGGGTACGGATCGCCGACCTCCTCCTTCGGGACGACCCACGGGCCGACCGCCATGGTGGCGTCGAACCCCTTGCCCATTACCCAGTCGGTCGAGCTGCCCGGCGGGTACTGGAGGTCGCGGTATCCCATGTCCAAGGCGATCGTGTAGCCCGCCACATGCTCGAGGGCGCGGGAGGTGGGGATGTGCTTTCCGGGCCGGCCGACCACCACGGCGAGCTCCACCTCGACGTCCGGGAAGTGGCCATGCGGGTTCAGGACGAGGGGCTCGCCCGGCCCGACCAGGCTGTTGAAGAAGCGGGTGAAGGCGTACGGCTGGCTCGGGGTCGGCTTCCCCTGCTCGGCCAGATGGCTTCTCGAGTTCGCCGCGAGGCAGTAGATCTTCGCTTCGCGAAGGACCGGGGCGAGCAGCTTGATCCCCTCCTCCGACTTGAACAGAAGGCGCGCACCGGTCGCCGCCCTCGGGGTCCAGCCCATCTTGCGGCGTCGCTCGATGTAGTCGATGATCTTGCGGGTGACCTCGACCGAATCCGTCCCGCCGGACATGAACGCCCGCATGTCCTTGAAGCGGCTCGGGTCGGCCCCCTTGACCGGGTTGACGCCGAAGTAGTCGCGGCACGCCGTGTCGAGGTCGATGTACTCGTTCTGGTCGGTGACCATGCCGAAGTGGAACTGGTCGGCGACTGTGAAGTGGACGAGCTTCATCGAGCGCTCCTCTCGGGTCGCCACGAGACGAGCCCCCTCTTAAGGCGGTGGACTCGACCGGAGGCGGGCCGGCCGAGCCCCCCGGCCCGCGGCGCGCTGTGTCGCCGGTCGCGCCGCGTTGATTCGAACGGAGCGACGAGCCGCGGCCGGAGACCGCGAAGTTCCGGGTGACTCTCTCGAGAAGCGTCTCATGGCAAGAATGCCCGAGAGAAAGTCTCGCACGGCGCCCCGTCACGTCGCGCGTTCGGCCCGCTAAATAGGGTCCCCGGGGTTGGCCAGCTTCCACGCCGACGGGAGGAAACGAAGCACGATGACGCAACTCAAAGCGAATCAGAGGGCCGCGTTCCTGGCGATCTCCGGGCGCTCCGGACGACGTACGAAGGGAAAGAAGCGCGATCCGGCGGCGACCGCGCCCGCCCCGAAGGGACCGACGCTCCCGGCCGAGCCTCCCTCGTGGCCCACCGCGCTCCCGCCCGCCTTCGCGACGTCGCCACCGGGGGCAACGATGGACACCCGGCCGCGGGCTTCGATCTCCGGGGGCGTCCGAAACGTACCCCGGGTCGCGGGCCGCTACGACATCACGCTGGTCGAGGAGGGCCTGACGAACGGCCCGGCTACGCCGACCGTCCGGTCACCCTCCTCAGTGGGGGACGGCCCTCAGGGGCCGACCCGACCCGGACCCATCCCTACCGGCGCCTTCGGCCCCACGAACGGCGGCTGGCCGACCACAGGTCCGGCATGCTCGGATTGCGGGATGGGCCTGGCCGCGAGCTCCGCATGGAGACGATGCCCGAGCTGTGCCGGGCCTCTGTGTCCCGGCTGTCTGATCGCCTCGGTTCGCGAGCACGGCAAGGTGCTCTGCACCTCTTGCTCCATCTGAGTCGACCGGCCTTCGGGGTCCCTCGGTCCGGCAGGCGGCCCACAATCGGCCGACGCGTTGGCCGCAGACCGTCGAGGA
>JAKIWY010000303.1 GCA_022749835.1 Thermoplasmata archaeon
CGTCGCCGCCGACTGTTCGAACTCGTGCCGGAGGAACTTCGGCACGTCGAACTCGGGGAACGTGAAGGAGCGTACCTCCTCGTCCGCCTCGAGCTTGCGCTTCGCCTTCTTCGCCACCGCTCACCCCCCGGGGGTACGGCTCGCCGCGCGGTACAGCTCTTCGGCGTGGTAGGAGCTGCGAACGAGAGGGCCGGCTTCGACTCCCAAGAAACCGATGGAACTCGCGATTCCCTTCAGCCTCACGAACTGGTCGGGCGTGACGTATTCGGCCACCGGGACGTGCGACGGTCCCGGTCGCAGGTACTGTCCCAGGGTGAGCAGGTCGACGCCCGCCCCCCGCAGCTCTTGGAACGTCGCCCCGAGCTCGTCCTCCTTCTCACCGAGACCCAGCATCACGGAGCTCTTCGTCACGAGGGAGGCTCCACCGATCTCCCGGGCTTGCTGCAGCAGCGCGAGCGAGCGCTCGTAGCTCGCCCGCCGGTCCCTGACGTCCGGGGAGAGCCGTCTGACCGTCTCGATGTTGTGGGCCAGGACGTCGGGAGGCCGCTTGAGGAGCGTCTTGAGCGCCTCCGAGCTTCCCCCGAGGTCGCCGATCAGCAGCTCGACCAACGTTCCGGGTGCGCTCTCGCGAAGTCGCCCGACGGTCTCGGAGAGCAACCCGGCCCCCCCGTCGGAGAGGTCGTCCCGGCAGACCTGGGTGAGAACGACATAGCGAAGTCCCCACCGGCGGACCGCCTCGGCGACGCGGCCCGGTTCGCTCGAATCCACGACCCCGTGGGACGAGCGGGTGGTCACCGCGCAGAACGCGCAGCGCCGCGTGCACTCCGTGCCGAGGAGCATGAGGGTCGCGGTTCCCGCCGACCAGCATTCCGAGAGGTTCGGGCAATGCGCCTCCCGGCAGACGGTGCCGAGTCGCAGCTCGGAGAGCATCCCGCGGACCTCGGGGTAGAGCGGTCCCACCGGCGGGCGGGTCCGGATCCATTCGGGAAGTCGGGAGGGGACCGTGAGCGGGCCGGCGATGCTCCCGGACACGGCCGTGGGAGGGGGTGGCCCACTTAGGCCTTTCGTGAGGAACTTCTCCCCAGGCGTGCCTCGAGGAGCGTGGTGAGCAGGCTCGCCGGAACCTCGTCCATGCCGAGGCGGTTCGGATGTCCCGCCGAAGCGGCCTCCACGGTGATGAGGGCCTCCCGCTCCAGCTCCTTGATCGTTCGCCAGAAGGTGACGCGGCTCACGGGGGTCTGGCCGTACTCCTCGGCGACGCCCTGGTAGGCGATGCGCACCCGGTCATTTGGGGCTAATGACCCGGGACCCTTGAGGAGTCGGGCGAGCGCCAGCAGGGCCATGAGCTGCACGGGCGAGAGCTCCTCGAGCTTGCTCTCCGTGACCGTCGGATAGATCGAGCCCTTGGCGGCCCGGACCGCCTCCGCACCGATCTGCTCGCTACCTGCCTGCTCCGCCGCTCGGGCGGAGTTGACGAGCAGCTCCAGGGCGAAGCGGGCGTCCCCGGAGGGCGCGGCGACGCGCGCGATCTGCTCGAGCGTCTCCCGAGAGTAGCTGCCCGGCCGCAGGGCTCCCTGAGCCCTCGCGGCGAGGATCTCGGTCAAGGCGGAAGCGTCGTATTTGGAGAGCTGCAGGCGGTGGCTCACGCCAAAGCTCGAAC
>JAKIWY010000304.1 GCA_022749835.1 Thermoplasmata archaeon
CTCGGCCAGGAGATCGGCGTCAAGGTCACGCTGCGCGGTCCGGTCGCCCTCGAGTTCCTCGAGCGCGCGTTCGAGGCGCGCGACCGCCAGTTCGACCCCGAGTCGATCGACCGCGCCGGCAACTTCTCGTTCGGGATCTCCGACTACACGGACTTTGCCGGCATGAAGTACGACCCCGAGATCGGCATCCACGGGATGGACGTCTGCGTCGAGGTCGGCCGCGCCGGTTATCGGGTCCGCGCCCGCCGTGTCGCTCCCCGACCTCTCCCCCGCTCCGCCCGGGTCCGCCCGGAGGAGACCCGGGCCTTCCTCGCCGAAAAGCTGCGCGTCGTCTTCCTGGAGTGAGTCGTCGTCGATGAAGCCCAAAAAGCTGTTCGGTCGCAAGGTGGGCTGCCTTAGGTGCGACCGCAAGCGCGGGATCGTCCGGCGCTACGGCCTTCACCTGTGCCGTCAGTGCTTTAGAGAGGTCGCGATGGACCTCGGGTTCCGCAAGTACCAGTAAGGAGGCAGGAATCGATGCAGCACGACCTACTCAACGACGCCCTCGTCTCCCTGCGCCACGCCGACCAGCAGGGGAAGGCGTCCGTGGCGCTATCCCCGGGCTCCAACCTCATCGGCGAGGTGCTGAAGATCTTCCGGGAGCACCAGTACATCGCCGAGTTCACGTTCGTCCCCGACGGCCGGGGCGGCCACTACGACGTGGCGCTCGCCCGCCGGATCAACTCGTGCGGCGTGATCAAGCCGAGGCACTCCGTGCGGGGCCGCGCGCTCGAGCGCTACGAGGCGAGGTTCCTTCCGGCACAGGACTTCGGCCTGCTCGTGCTCTCCACCAACCAGGGCGTCATGAGCCACCAGAAGGCGCGGGAACTCAAGATCGGGGGGAAGCTGCTCGCCTATGTCTATTGACGAGCCGCGCCGCGATGTCGGCCGCGTGAGCCTCCCCAAGGGCGCGAGCGTGTCCGTCAAGGGCCGCACGATCAGCGTCAAGGGACCGCTCGGTACGACCGTCCGGCCGTTCCCCTCCGACGCGCTCAAGCTCAAGGTCGCCGGCGACCACGCCGACCTGACGCTGCTCATCCCGTGGAACCGCAAGAAGGCTCAGTCCCTGCTCCACACC
Source organism: Thermoplasmata archaeon (assembly GCA_022749835.1). Lineage (GTDB taxonomy): Archaea > Thermoplasmatota > Thermoplasmata > Lutacidiplasmatales > UBA184 > Lutacidiplasma. Next base: position 1,118 of record JAKIWY010000304.1, read on the forward strand.
TGGGAGGCGCATCTTGCCAACCTGGTCGGGGGCGTGACCCGCGGCGTCGAGGCCCGCATGAAGGTCGTCGCCGCGCACTTTCCGATGAAGGTGCAGGCGAAGGAGACGACGCTTCTGATCGAGAACTTCCTCGGGGAGAAGTACCCCCGGACCGCGCCGCTCGTCCCCGGCGTCACGGCGGCGGTGGAGGGGGAGTTCGTCGTCCTCACCGGCTGGGACGTCGAGACGGTCGGCCAGAGCGCGGCGAACATCGAGCGCGCCACCCACATCCGCGATTACGACCCCCGGGTCTTCCAGGACGGCATCTATCTCGTTGACCGGGCGCGCCTGAAGGAGACCGGCTGATGGCGGAGGAGAGCGAGAAGGCGAAAGCCTCCGACGCCTCGGCCGAGGAGAAGCCCGAGGCGGCGAAGCCGACGGCCCGCCGGGCACCGAAGCGCGCGCGCGAGCCCAAGGAATCC
>JAKIWY010000305.1 GCA_022749835.1 Thermoplasmata archaeon
CGACCTGTCCCCGAAGCAGATGGCGACTCCGAGCCCGGGCGTGCCGATACGCCCCGTGGCGTTCTGCAGGTTCGAAAGCTCCTCCGCGCCGAGGCCGACCGACGGCAGCTCCCAGAGGTCACGGGCGACCAGCTCGCAGAACTCCGGCCGGACCCCCTGACGGGCGAGGCGGGCGGTGAGCGCGGTGACGAGCCGACGCTCCTCCTCGGGCTCCAAGCGGTCGACCGGTCGGGCCGGGTCGATGCGAAGCTCCTGGAGGAACGACTTAGACTCCTCGGAGCGCCCGGAGAGGCCGGCGTAGTACGGGTCGATGCTGCGGCCGAGCGCCGCCCCGAGGCTCGGACCGTGAAGCGCGATCCGGTGGGCGCGCACGACCAGCGAGCGGCTGACCGCCTCCTCGAGGAGCCGCGCATTGAGCCCCCGCATCCCGCCGATATGCTGGCGGTCCGCGATCGCCCCTGAGATCCCCCACGGCGCGTTGTCCCAGTTCTTCGGGTCGAGAAAGACGGTGAACAGCCAGCTGAGCGTCGCGGCGCACATCTCGCTCATGCCGTCGACGCCCCAGTCGAGCGGGTTGACGAGTGCGACGTGGTCGGGAAGGGAGGGAGGATTCGGGAAGCCGGGGTACCGGTGGTGGTCGAGGATGATCACCGGTTGCTTGTGCTCGACGTAAAGGTCGAGCCAGCTCGCCCCGGTATCCACGACCAGCACAGGTCCGGGCGTCGCCGTGAGGAGCTCCTGCATCCGTCCTCTTTCGACCGCCTTGAGCGGGGTCGTCTGGAACGGGTACCCGAGGCGCGTGAGGGCGCGGGCGATCGAGCAGGCGCTTGCGATCCCGTCCCCGTCGTAATGGTAGACGATCCGCCAGCGCTTCGGGTGGGCGAGAAGAAGGCCACGGGCCTTGGTGAATTCGCTCGAGTAGCTCGGCTGGGTAACGAATCCTTCGGGCCCCGAGGGCATCACGCCACCTGAAAGCAGGCCGAGATCGAGTCGGCGTCCGTACGTGTCGACACAGTGTCCCCGGATTCACGCGTTGAGCGATGGGTGTACGACCATTCAACTCTATTTCAGGTCCACGCTACTTCGGCCCCGGCCGGGGTTGATATCCTCTAACGGAGTCGCTCTGGCGCCAGGACCAAGACGCGACCGCGCCTGAGACGGGGCAGGCCCGATTCCCCAGGAAGGGCCGTCACGATCGGCCGGCCGGACGGATCGTCGCGATTCCCCGTGCTCAGAGGGCGGTCTGAGTGGGTCATGGACCGCGAATCCTCCCGTCTCCATTTTCCACGCCGCGCGATCGAAATCTGTCGCCCGACTGTCACGGAGTCTCGAGAGCTATGGGGAGGGAAACCGCGAGGGATGCCGTCGAGTTCGTTCGCTCCCATTGACGGCCGGATCGGTCATCGTACGCGATCGGTCGGACCGAATAGTCGTAGGGTCTCCTTGACTTCCTCAGTTCGAGCTCGGATTCTTTCAGCGATTCCGAAGTGTTTGGCGACCTCCAAGACGCCCTCAAAGGTGGACTCCGGAACTCCGGCACGGACGTCCCTTCGGATCTTTGCCACG
>JAKIWY010000306.1 GCA_022749835.1 Thermoplasmata archaeon
CCCCGAGATACCCGGTCCAGGAATCGGCCAACACGAAGAGGACCTGACCGAAGCTGAGGTCCCGACGAGCGACATACGACAGATATCCCTTGAGGAGGGCTTCCGCACCCGCTTCGAGCCGAGGCAGGTGATCCGGCGCAAGGAACCGACCGAGCTCGGCCCGGACCCCGCCCGATTCCTTGAGTGAGACCGCCTCCCAGTCTTCTCCTCGGCGGCCGATCGCCACCACCCCGGTCCCCTCTTCCCAAAAGAGGGGGAACCCCTCTACTCCCTCCTCGACGGACGGGAGGTCCACCCGTCGCATGTCGGCGTCGGTGGGCATCGGCGGATCCTGGGCGAGGCGCGCCTGAAGCGGTGCAGGGTCCTGCGCATCGGCGGCCTCGATTTCGGAGAGTCCCATCGCCTTCAGATTTCGGACCCACTGCTTCCTCCAGCCCCTCCCCGGGTCTTCGGCGAGCGCGGCTTCCAACAGGCTGAGCTCTTCGTCCAACCCCTTTGGCCCCCGAGCGCTCCGGTGACCGGGAGGCGATCGGAGAGGGTCGAGGGGGAGGCCCGGGCAGCCGAGGACGACCGTAGCCTGCGCGCGGCTCGCGAGATGGACGCTGACCGGGAACGTCCGGCAGGGGAACGGACGGCCGGCGTACGCACGGCACTTGAGGTCGGAGAGGAAGTGGCACGCCCCTCCCTCCGGTCGACTTCTGACGAGCGAGTAGTCCTGACCCGCCGGCTCGAACGGCGTTGCCGGGTCGAGCTGGATGAGTTGAGCCTTCTCCCGGGGCGTCACCGCGGGCGTCGCAAAGCAGCAGAGGCCGCAGTCGGGCCGGCAGGAGAAGGTGAAACCGGCCAGCAAGGCCCGGTCGATCTCGAGTACACTCCCGCGCGGCATGCTCATGCCCCCGACGCAGGGCTCGCGGGCCAGGGAGGGATATCGGATTCGGTCGTCGAGCGCCGACGGCATCGCCCCGGGTGGGCGACTTCGGGGGGCCTTGGGGGGAAAATCGCCCTTCCCCCAACTGCATGTGCGGATGGCCTAAAACACTGAAACTCGCATATTATCGTGCAATCCGTGCGCTGATTAGCTCATTTCGTCGACTTTTCCCTTGAGACACTCCGCGAGCGCTCAAATAGGTCGCCGGCTCGGAGGAGAGTAGGAGACGCATTGGACGCTTCGGCGATCTGGCTCGCGATACTCGCCCTCGGGGCGGCGATCATCAACGGGGCCGTCGGGTACGGATTCTCCTCGATCGTCACGCCGATCGCGGTCCTTTGGTACTCGAACAAGGTGCTCAACCCGGCGCTCGTCCTGGTCGAGCTGGTCGTGAACGTCACGCTCCTTTTCCGGGAGCGCAAGTTCGTCCCCGGCACCTTCCACCGAGCGAGCCCCGTGATCTCCACGCTCTTTCCCGGGGTCGTGCTCGGGACGGTCGGTCTCACCTACCTCGCCGTCAACGACGTGAAGTTCGCCCTCTACGTCCTGTTGGCCCCTCTCGTCACCCTGCAGCTGCTGGGGGTCGCTTGGCCGATTCGCAATGAGAAGCGCGGCGGGCGG
>JAKIWY010000307.1 GCA_022749835.1 Thermoplasmata archaeon
CAAAGCCGTCCGAGACGACGACCCCGACCTCATAGACGCCTTGGCCGGTCGGGTCGCACCAGAGGGAGGAGAGGTTCGCCGTGGCGCAGCCGACGGGAAGCCCGCTGTAGCTGTAGCTGTACGGAGCGGTCCCGCCCGCCGGGGTGACGTTCAGGTCGAAGCCGCCGCCGACATCCGTCTCGGTCGGGGCCGCGACGAACGACTGGACGGACGGTCGAGGGTTCACGGTCAGGGCGACGGTCGCGTTGTCCTTCCCGTGCACCGCGTCCGAGACCACGACCTTCACGGTGTAGTTCCCGGGCCGGGTGGGGACGCACTTGAGGTTCGAGGTGTTGGCGGAGGAGCAGCCGGGGAGGCCGAGGTACCCGTAGGTGAACGGACCTGTCCCGTTGTGGGCGGTCGTGTTGAGGTAGATCGCCGAGCCCGAGGTGACGACGCTCAGCGAGGTGGTGAAGCTCGCGATCCGGGGCGGCACGTCCACCGTGAGGTTCGAGGAGCGGGTGACCACGGCGCCGCTCTGGTCGGAGACGGTGGAGTTCAGCATGAACGAGCCGGTCTGCGTCGGCGCGCACGGAAGGATCGAGCGGTTCGCCGGGAAGCAGCCCGCCGGAAGCCCGCTCCAGTTGAACTTCGTGTACCCCGAGAAGGCGAGCGGGGTGGCGTTGAGCCGCGTCGACTGCCCGAGGTCGAGGATCGATGGGCTGACGGTGAAGACGGCGATGATCGACGGACCGAACGCCCAGGTGTCGTTGTAGAACGTCCAGATGTAGGTGGAACCGATGTACCCGTAGCCGTAGCCGCCGTAGAGGACCGCGTAGCCGTCCAGGACGTCGTACGCGAGGTCGGAGTACATCCGGAACTGGGGGTGGACGGCGAGCGATCCCGAGACGTTCGTCCAGTTGCCCCCGGAGAACGTCCAGGTGTCCTGTTCGGACAGCGAGGCGCCGCCGCCGAAGAGGAGCACGTCGGAGTGGACCGGGTCGTAGGTCATCACCGAGAAGTAGCGGGCACCGGGGTGGGTGGACGGACTGAGCGACGTCCAGGTCTTGGCGCTGTACTTCCAGGTCCAGGCGCCCGGGCAGCCCGATGGGCCGCAGCCCCCGAACAGGACCATGTAGCCGTCGGCCGCATCGTAGGCCATCGCGTTGCCGTACATTCCGCCCGGCGCCCCCGAGACCGAGGCGGTCAAGTTCGTCCAGGTCCCGTTCGAGAACGCCCAAGTGTTGCCGAAGTAGCCCCAGTAGGTGTTGCCGCCGACGACCGAGACGCCGTAGCCGCCGTAGAGGAGGACGTAGCCGTCCTTCACGTCGTAGGCCATCGCGCCGAGGTACCGCGGCTCCGGGGAGACGGCGAGCGTGTCGGTGATGTTCACCCAGTTGCCGGCGGAGTACGTCCAGGTGTCGTTGAGATAACCGTAGCCGCCGGTGTAGCTGTAGCCGCCGAACAGGACGATGTACTTGCCCTTCGCGTCGTAGCTCATCATCGCGCCGTAGCGCGAGGAGGGGCCGGAGCTCGAGCTGACCAGGGTCCAGGCGCCCTCG
>JAKIWY010000308.1 GCA_022749835.1 Thermoplasmata archaeon
GCTCGGGCTCGAGGAGGCGCAGGGAGCGCTCACCGCCCGGGAGTGGGGCCGGGCGACCGCCGCCTTCGCCAAAGCTCGCGCGGCCGCCGAGGGGGCGCTAGAGAGCCTCCTCAAGGACCGGGAGGAGGAGGTCCGCTCGCTCTACGCACGCGCCGGCGCCGCCTCGGCCGAGGAGGCAGAGGCTCGCGAGGAGCATTGGAGGAAGTTCCGCGGGGAGCGCGAGCGCAAGAGCTACGTCGCGGCCCTCGAGGTGCTGCGCGAGGAGGGGGCGAGGGCGACCGAGGCGTGGCGACTCGAGCTCATCCGGGAAACGAACGAGCTCAAGGAGCGCCTGTGGGTCGTCGAAAAGCTCGGGCTCGACACGACGCCCGTCATGGAGCTGTTCAGCGAGGCCCAGATCGCGATCCAGACCGGAAAGCTCGAGCCGGTCTACGAGACGGTCACGCGCGGACGCGGGCTGCTCGAAGCCCTCGTGCGGGACCGCCTGAATGAGCGGCGGCGGGCGGTCGAGAGCGAGGTCATCTTCGCGCGCGACGCCCTCAACGTGACGATCGGCCCGGTCGCCGAGAAGATGGAGAAGTTCAACGAGCTCAACGGCGGGGGACGGCTGGTCGCCGCCGCCCAGGTGCTCCTCGAGGCGGAGGAGGAGTTGAACCGTCGCAAGGCGTTGCACCGCGAGCTTCTGAACATCCACTACCTGATCGACGCCGCGCTCGGGAAGGCCGCCGAGCGACACCTCGACGCGACCGAGGCCCGCAAGCTGCTCGATGAATCGATCCACGCGCGGGCGACCGACTACGCGCTCGCCCTCGAGAAGGCCCGGGAGGCGCACAAGGCGCTGCAGGCGCTCCTCCAGACGACGGAGCCCGGGGCCCCGCCCGCCGGATTCTGGCCGTTCAAGCGGGCGCCCGGGACCTGAGCGGGCGCGTCCGTCCGGTCACCCGACGCTGATCACTCCGGCCGAGCCGACCGGGGGCATCCCGGGGAGGCCGCGCACGGGGCCGAGGGGCAGACGGTCGTACTCGACCGAGTGCTTGATCTGGCGGCGCTTGAGCATCACGGAGACCTGCTCGGTGATCTGGACGACCTCCTGGCAGCGCGCGGGCTTCGAGAAGTAGAATTCGGGGTGCCTCGGGTCGCCGATGGGAAAGATGAGCCGCATCCCGAAGACGTCCTGGCGGTTGAAGCCGGCCGGTTTCCTGTCGCCCCGCAGGTCGCGGAGGTTCTCCTCGAGGAGCACCTCGGGCAGGAGCGGCTCGGTCTCCTTGGCGAAGGGCCGGTTCGCCTCGACGACCTTCCGGTGGATATCCGGGTAGACCCTCAGGAGGTCCTTGTACGTCCGGCGACCCTCGAGGAGGATGTGGCCGCTGCGCGCCTTGACCGGTGGGGTCATCGGTCCATCAGGGACCCGTCGCTATTTGGGGCTTCCGGGGCCCAGCGTCCCGCCCGGGACCGGCGACGGGCCCCTCTCCCCGCGGCCGGCCCCGGGGACGCCGAGCTCCCGGAGGGAGCGGGCGAACAGGAAGGCGATCCCGGCGA
>JAKIWY010000309.1 GCA_022749835.1 Thermoplasmata archaeon
CGCCGGGCGGTGCTGCGCCGCGCGGCCCTCGGACCCTGCTCCTTCACGGAGGCGATGCGGGCGGCCGGCCTCGACGACTCCCCGAAGCTCTCCTTCCACCTCCATCGACTGCTTGAGGACGGCCTCGTGTCCCACGCGACCGAGGAGTACCGCATCACCCCGAAAGGGGTCGAATCGATCAAGCTGCTCGGCGAGCTCGATGCGATCGCCAGCGGGGGCTCCTCGGGGAACGCGGTGGTTACTCTCGCCTCCCGCGCGCCCCCGATATAACCCGGTCCGGCTAGCGCGTCGACCATGCGGACGGGCTACCTCCATGGGGCCGCGAGGCCCGCGGCCGGGTAGGGGGATCGATGGACCTGTTCACCCACGTCCTGTTCGCCTACCTCGTCGTCTACGGTACCTTCGGCGCGTCGGCGACGAACTACATCATCGCGGGGGCGGTCGCCGGGGGCCTTCCCGACGGCGACGCGTTCCTCTACCCTCTCTGGAAGCGCTTTCCGATCCTGCGCCACCACGGAATCACACACTCGATCTTCGGCGTCACCTTCGTGGCGCTGTTCGGCGGGCTGGTCGTGATGCCCTACTTCCTCTCCGGGTCCCCCGCGGTCTTCGTTCTCGTGATGGAGCTCGGCGGGCTCACGCACGTCTTCCTGGACGGCTTTACGAACTTCTCCGTCCCCCCGCTCCTCCCCTTCTCCTCCCGGCAATTCCACCTCGATGCCGACCGGGCGGTCAACTTCGGCACGATGATCGTCACGCTCGCCGCGTACGTCCTTCTCGCCTACGAGCGCGGCCGGGTCGCCCTCGCCATCTGGGAGTGGACCGCGTGGCTGTTGCTGGCCTTCTACCTCGGCTACCTGGCCATTCGGGCGCTGGGACGCTGGCGGGCCGAACACTGGCGCCGCCTCGGAGGATACCTTGAGGTGCTCCCCACAGGAAACCCGTTGCGATGGCTGCTCGTCTTCGAGAAGGACGACGCTAGCGGATTCACGAGCCGCTGGAGGGCGTTCACGCTCGGCCGCGGGGCCAGGGGCGGCGAGCACCGCATCTCGGTGGCCCGCCGCACCGACATAGAACCCGGTCGGGTCGCCTCGGAGGAGGAGGCACTGAGCCGCACACTTGCGTTCTCCCAACCGCGCAGCCGCTTCCGTTTCGAGACTTACCGGTTCGCCGAGGTGCGAAGGACCCCCGGGTTCTACGAGGTCTTCTGGTACTCGCTCGAGTTCCAGATGCTCGGCCGAGCCTCGGGGGTCGTGGCGAAGGTGGACGAAGCGACCGGCGCCGTGGTCGCCCACCCCTCGTGGCGGACCCCATCGAATTGAGGCGGGCCGCGCCATCGCGGCGGGCAGAACGCCGCGCAGACCGGGAGCATCCCGGACCGAGAACCCGACGCTCGGCCCCGCGGGCCTCGGGCGTCCCCGTGACCCTGGGATGGGCCAGCCACCGTTGGTGGGAGCATACGACCACGGGCCCCGGAACCCCTCGAGTTAAGGCGGTTCGCCGGCGCTACCCAGAGGTAAAGCCGGCTGGACGTACCCG
>JAKIWY010000031.1 GCA_022749835.1 Thermoplasmata archaeon
CCTACTCCTCCCCTCCGTTCGCGCTCACGTTTGCCGAATATGGACTTCCGTCCGGAACACCCTGGAGCGTGGGCGCGAACTACGGTCCCTTTAACGCTACCGTCCAGAGCTCGACGGCGAGCTCGATGGTGTTCGACGCCTTCGCGGGCTTCTATTCGCCCTGGGCAACGATCGGCTACTCGATCCCTGCCTCGCACGGCTACTCGCCGACCCCGAGCTCGGGCAACTACACCATAGCCAGTCTCCCGAACGGGAGTTACCAGGAGAGCTACACGGTGAACGTCAGCTTCCGAGGCCCCGCGGGGGCTTACCCCGTCGTCTTCGCCGAGCAGGGTTTGCCGACCGGCACGAACTGGACCATCGAGGTCGACGGGATGGCGTTTTCGTCGGCCTCCCCCAACGACACGGTGCTCGAGGCGAACGGCTCCCACGTGTTCGCGATCCCGTCGATTCCCGGCTACTCCGCCTCGCCGGCCTCCGGTTCGTTCTCCGTCGGCGGGGCGGGGTTCTTCATCCCCGTCAACTTCACGGGCGTTCCGGCGGGCACGGCCACCGCGACGTTCGAGGAGACCGGCCTACCCAACGGTACCCTCTGGGGAATCGACCTCAACGGGGCTAACCTGACGACCACCAATTCGGAGATCGTACTCCAGCTCGTCACCGGTTGGTACAACCTCTCGGCGTTGCCGGTCGCAGGGTTCCACACTCCGCCCGGCGTTTCGCAGTTCTACCTTCTCGTCCGTCCGGGGAGCGCCGGGTATTCGAAAACGATCATCCCGTACACGGCCGTCTACTCTCTCGAGTTCCTCGAGTACGGCCTGCCGATCGGGACGAACTGGTCGGTGACGTTGGACGGCTCGACCGCGACGTCCTCCGGTGCGGCGATCGTTTTCGGGGTGACCGCCGGCAATCACACGTACTCGGCGGCGTCGGCGAACGCCATCGCTTCGCCGAGCAATGGGACGCTCGCCGTCCGAACAAACCTGGACGTCTCGATCGTCTTCGCGCCGCACAGCGCAGGCCCTCCCCCGATCCCCACCACCTATGCGCTCAGCTTCAGCGAAAGCGGCCTTCCCCAGGGCACCCTCTGGTCCGTGACGGTCAACGGGGTCGCCCTCTCCTCCGACGGGAGCCAGGTCGGGACCCTCGAGATCAACGGATCGTACTGGTTCTCCGCGGCCAACGTCCCGGGCTATCGCGCCACGCCGTCGAACGGAACCGTGGTCGTGGCTGGGCTTCCGGTGGGCACGACCGTAGTGTTCAGCACGAATCCTCCGCCGCCCGGTTCCGGCGGGGGCGGAACGACCGCTTGGAGCCCGTCGGAGACCGTCGGGGCCGCCATCGCCGGCGGAATCGCGGCCGGAGTGGCCGCCGGGGTCGCGACGAGCCTGATGCTCGACCGTGGGCGTCGACCGAATTCAGGCCCGCCGTCCGCAGCGGGCGACCGTCGACCGTAGCGACGTCTCTCCGGTGAAGCTGACGGGGAACTTGCAAGCCCGCTCTTCGCCCTCGTCTCCGGAGGAGGGCTCGGTGAACTCACCCGTGGTGCCACGCGATGGACGTCGCCGTCCTCATGCGATGCCCTCAGAGATCCAACCCACGTAGGAGCCGGTTCCGAACAACGTCAATGCCCCTCCGTCCAATACGGGTCCGGTGGCCTCGATAGCCCACGTTTGTCCCGGACGGATCGGCACGCTCCACAGACCGGTCCAGGTGTTGTTGCTCAGGTCGAACAACGCGGTGGTGTTGCTCCCGGATCCCGACAAACGCAGCGTCCAATCGGTTTCGCTCTGGGGGGGGACCTGTCTTCCCATGGCGTCCGAGAAGGCGAAGGACACGTCCCCGTACGTGGGGCGGCCGTTCGAGACGTTCGTGACGTTGAACGTGTAGGTGCTGAAGGTGCTCGTGTGGGTGGCACCCGTGCTAATGACCCCGATCTCGAGGCCCAGTTGGGCCGGGCAAGCGCAGCTCAAGTGGAGAAGGTACGACGAGCCGAAGAATCCTGCGAGCGCGCCCAGCACGAGCCCCACCACGAGGCCGACGACGAGCGGGTCGACCCGGTCGCGGGGGCGCCCAACGTACACCGGCGGAGGCGGGACCGGTTGGAGGGCGGGCCGTTCCGCCGAGCCCGAGGTCGCGGTCGGCGCCGGAGGATGGGGAGCGACCGGGGAAGTCGCCGCGGGCATTCGTCCCTAGGAACCGACGCGCCCCATTTCCGTCTTTGCGTCGTGTTCTCGAGAAACTCCGGGTACCACCGGATATGCCGTTCCGACCCGGCACGAGGGTGGTGGCGCGAGTCTTGGATGGGCCCGCGTCCGCGGGAGCTCCCTGGGTTCTCGTCCGGGCGACGGCCACCTCGGAGAGGAGGTCCGGCGGTCCTGCCCAACGGAAACCGACCGCGCTACGGCCGAGCATTTATGGACCCGAGCACCGTCTATCGGTAGGGCCTGTAGCTTAGCTTGGATAAAGTACTGGCCTTCTAAGCCAGCAATCTCGGGTTCAAATTCTCGGGCCGTCCCGCGGCCCGGGCGGAAACTCCCGACAGGCCCGCCTATCCGGCACCCGGACTCTCCGAGGCGATGACCTCGGCCTCGCACTTGGCGCAGAGGATGCCGCGGTGCCCTGGGGCAAGGGGGTCCCCGCAGAGCGGGCAGGTCGCGCGCGAATCGGCCGCCGCGATCAGCTCCGCGACGCTGGAGCGAAGCGCGGGGTTCGGCATCGGGGGAAGCGCCTCCGCGGGGATCCGGGCGCGTTCGGCGGGGGAGAGGAACGTCTCGAGGCGCGGGCGGTAGACGCCGGTCCGGCGGTCGTAGGTGGCGAGCCGTCTTGCGGTGAGGCTCTGCAGCGCGGAGGCGACGATCTCCGGGACCCCGCCGAGCACCTGGGCGAGCTCCACCGCCGTGAGCCCGTGCGTTTCGAACAAGACCTCGAGCGCATGCGCGCTCTCGGTGGAGAGGTCACCGCGGGCGACGTAGCCGTCCACCGCAAAGGCGAGCCGGGACGGACGACGTACCTTGCGATCCATCGGGAGCCGGCCGGCGCGCGGGTCGGGTCGGAGCGCCCCGTCGACCAGGTCGAGGTCGAAGCGAACACGCTCCTCGGAGAGGTAGAGAAGGAGCGCCGCCGCGAACGGAACGACCCCGCGCTGTCGGACGTACGTGGCCGAATCGGCGATGGTGGCGAGCGCCATCCTCGGTCCGACGGGAGGGGCGACCTCCGTCGCCAGGGACTGGTCGACCGGCCGCGGAACGTAGTTCTCCCTCAGGAGGAAGCGGGCGATCGCCCGACGGGGCAGCGCCGAAGGGTCCGGGGAGTGGAGCTGGGCGGAGCCATCCGGCGAGAAGACGATCCGCGAGGTGGGAGGAAGGTAGTCCCACGAGGCCCCGGCGTGCGCCCCGCCGCTGAACAGGATCTCCGAGCTGTCGAAGATCGCCCTCGGGTCGTCGATGGCGGCGAAGAACGAGGGGAACGGGATCCCGTTCACCACGAGCGAGAGGTCGGCGAGGCGCGGCCGCACCCGGGAGCGGTATTCGTCGAGGGACCGGGCGAGCGCTCGGGCGGAATCCGCGTCGTGGCGGCCGGGGGCCACCCGCCCGGCGAACGACTGCAGCTCATCGAGCGAGGGCGGGGGCACCGTGGGCTCTCTCCGAGAGTAGTACCTCGTAGAGGGAGATAAACCGTCGGGCCGTGACGCCGATGGAGGCGGAGGCGAGAACCTGCTCGCGGGCGGCCCGCGCGATCCGCTCACGGTCGCCCGGCGTCTCCAGCAGTTCCGAGATCGCCTGCGCGAGTGCGCCGGGGGAGTCGACCGCCACGAGCCGTCCGGTCCGGCCGTCGTCGATCAGGTCGCTGGGGCCCCCCGCGTCCGAGGCGATGCAGGCGGCCCCCGAGGCCATCGCCTCGAGAAGCGCGACCCCCGCCGTGTCCGAGGTCGACGGGAGGACGAAGACGGTCGACTGGGCGAGAAGTGCCGCCTTCTCCTCCTCGGCGACCGGGCCGACATAGCGCACCCGGCCCGACAGTCGAGGGTCGGTGCGGATCCGCTCGACGATCCGCGCCTCTTCAGGCCCCGCCCCTCCTACGATCGCGTGGAAGTCGGAACGTCTCGAAAGCTGCGCGACGGCGTCCAGGAACCGATGGACGCCTTTGTCGACCGTCAGCCGGCCGAGGTAGGTGACGAGCGCGGCGCCCGAGAGTCCGCACCGGCCCCGCCAGTCCGGAACGGCGAGACCGGGACGGAACCGGTCGACCTCGATGCCGTTCGGCACGACCTCCACGGGCCTCCGGAACGGTCGACGCGCCGCCTCGGTGAGCGTCCGCGCGGCGAGCGGCGTCGGAGCGGTCGCGATGTCGCAGCGCCAGTAGACGCCGAGGGAGTACCACCGGGCGGCGCGGAAGAACGCCCGCACGGGAATCGTCGGGGCGAAGCTCTGCCGCATCTCCCAGACGTTCGTGTGGAAGGTCCCGACCAGCGGCTTTCGGAAGTAACGCGCCGCGAGGAACGCCGCACTCCCGAGGATCCCGGGCGTGTGGAGGTGGATGACATCGACATCGGTGCGAAAGTGCTCGCCCCTGAGCTGGGCGAACGGAAAGAGACCCCAGCGGTACTGGGCGTAGAGCGGGACGGGGAGCGAGCGGACCCGCACTACCGGCACTCCGTCGACCTCGACGCGCTCGGGCGGCGCCCCTTTGACCGGGTTCGGCGTGAAGACCCGGACGCCGTGGCCGAGCGATCTCAGCTCGCGCGCGAGCGCACTGACGACGCTCGAGACGCCGTCCCGGGTCGGGACGTAGCTTTCCGTAAAGAAGGCGATCTCCATCGATGTCCGGGGAGCCTACCCTCCGTCAGAGAACGTACTGGAAGGCACGCTGCAGCCGGCCGCGCTGGCCGGTGTCGAAAGCTTGTGGGTCTACCGACACCACGAGCGAGGAGTTCTTCTCCGGAAGGTTCGTGCTGAGCCAGTTCACGGCGCGTAGCGCGGCCTCCGCGCTGAACTCGGTGACGAGGAATTCGAGGGCGTCGACGTACACGAGCACGCTCGCATGCCGCTCCGCCAACAGCCGGATCTCCCCGAGGATCTCGCCCGGGCCGCCGGTGGCGCCCTCCATCGCCGCGACCCCCGGCCTGATCACCGTGACCGACGCCGGGTCGGAACCCGGGATCTCCGGAGGATGCTGAGAGACCAGCGCGACGTGCTCGAAGCGGGGCGCGGACTCCCGAAGGTATCGCACCGCGTTCACCGGTCGTTCCTCGCGGAAAAGCACTGCGACGCCGTGGCCGAGGGCCGGGGCCAGCACGGTCTCCGTTGGTCCGCCCGCGCCGGCCGGGTTCAGGTTCGCCGGCGGGCGGAGAAGCGGGCCCCAGGAGGCACGACGGGGCGGGGCGAGCAGGCTGCGGCGCTTCAGGTCGACCTCCTCGGAGACGCGAGCGAGCCGGCTCTCCACGAGCAGGCGAAGCTCCTGGGCGGTGTGGCCCCGGGCGGCATGCTGGAGGATCTCCTTGAGGGCGTCCCGGACCCCCTCGCCGAACCCTTCGGCGTACGCCCTTGCCCACAGCTCGTCCGGCGGAGACTCCTCGAGCGGCGGGCGGCCGGCCCGCTCCTTCGGAGCGCTCACGCCCGGACCGGTCCCGCCTCGGCCGTGGCGGTTGCCGCGACCGGTTCGGAGCGACCGGGTCGCCCGGGGCCGTCGTCCGGCCCGGTTGTCGGGGAGAACTTGTAGCCGTAGTGGATCACACCCGCCTTCCCTTCCTCGCGGAGCTTTCGGAACGTCGCGTGGACCTTGAGTCCGATGCGCACCTCCTTCGGGTCGATGTCGACGACCTGGCCGGTGAGCTGAGGTCCCTCCTTCGTACGGACGATCGCGAGGACGTACGGCACCTGGACCTCGAATCCCTCCGCCGCGTCGTGGATGATCGAGAACGTGACGACCTCCCCTTCCCCGGAGAGCTGGAGGGGGGTCAACTTCCCGAGGGAGCGCCGATGCTGGGCGCACGAGGGGCAGACAGAGCGGGGGGGGAAGTAGACGGTCTTGCAGACGGTGCACCGGGAGGCCCCCAGGTTGTACCGTCGTCCGGTCTCTCTCCAGAATCTTGCGATCGACATCGTTCGTTGCCCTCGCTAGGTCGCCCTCTCCAGCAGGTGGACCACGCTGGTCGCCCCCGTCCCGCCGAGGACGTGGGCGAGCCCGAGGGTCGCCCCCGGAACCTGCCGGTCCCCCGCCTCTCCGCGCAGCTGACGGACGATCTCGACGATCTGGGCGACGCCGACCGCGCCGAACGGCCGTCCCTGCGCCTTGAGCCCGCCCGAGGTGTTCATCACCGTCTTTCCGCCGGGGCCGAACGCCCCCGTCGCGAAGGTGGGCCCGCTCTCCCCCTTCGGGACGAAGCCGAGGTCCTCCAAGGAGACGAGCGCGCTCACGGTGTACGCGTCGTCGAGCTCGACGACCTGCACGTCCGCCGCGGTGCGTCTCGCCTGGCCGAACGCCCGCTTCGCGGCGACGACCGTCGCGTCCATCGTCGTGAGCTCCCGACGGTGCTGGAGCGCCATCGAGTCGCAGGCGACCTGGCTCGCGGCGACGCGGATCGGTGTGTCGGTGAACTTGCGGGCCCGCTCGAGCGGTCCGAGGACGACCGCGGCGGCGCCGTCGGACAGCGGGGCGCAGTCGAGCATGCCAAGCGGCTCCGCGACGGGCGTCGCGTTCACTACGGCCTCGAGCGAGATCCTGTTCCGGTAGTGCGCGTTCGGGTTCTTCGAACCCATCTCGTGATCGTGGACGGCGACGCGCGCGAACTGCTCGCGGGTGGTCCCGAACTCGTGCATGTGCCGGCGGGCGACCATCCCCCAGAGTCCCGGCAGGGTGGCGCCGAAAACGACCTCCCACTCCTGGTCGGCGGCGCCGTTGCTGATCCGCATTCCGTCGACGTCCGGCACGTCCGTCAGCTTCTCGGCGCCCCCCACGACCACGAAGTCGTGGGCGCCGCTCGCCACGGCCAGGTACCCCTGGTGGAAGGCGAGCGCTCCCGAGGCGCCTCCGCCCTCGACCCGCACGGCGGAGAGGTGGTGGCTTCCGAGGCCGGAGTAGTCCAGGATGAGCGGGGCGATGTGCTCCTGAGCGATGAGGGAACCGCTCGCCATGTTCCCCAGGTAGAGCGCCCCGAGGTCGCCCGAGGAGAGCTTGGCATCGACGAGCGCCTGGAACCCCGCCTCGATCCCGATCTCTCGGAACGAACGGTCCCAGAGCTCCCCGAAGCGCGTCATGCCGACGCCGAGGACCGCCACCTCGCGCACGGCTAGTCCCCCTCCATCCGGATCTTTCCGCGGAACTTGGCGTAGACCGCGTAGGGGATCTCCACGCCGTTCTCGAGGAAGTCGGAGACCGGAGCGCCGAACGACCGGTCGAACGTCGCGATCTCTTGAGTGGTCTCGAGATCGAACGCGTCGCTCCCCGCCCCGCTGCCGTACCCGACGACGAGGATGCGCTCTCCGGGCTTGGCATGGTCGAGCACGTTGGCGAGACCGATGAGCGCCGCGCCGGAGTAGGTGTTGCCGATGTACGGGGTCACGAGGCCGTATTTCATCTGCTCGTCCGTGAAGCCGAGCTGCTTACCTACGCGCTGGGGAAACTTTCCGTTCGGCTGGTGAAACACGATGTGCCGGTAGTCCCTGGGGGTCGAGCTCACCGCTTCCATCATCCGCCGGGCGCACTCGCTGACGTGGCGGAAGTACGCGGGCTCTCCGGTGAACCGGCCGCTGTGGCTCGGGTAGCGCTGTCCCTCGCGCCGCCAGAAGTCCGGCGTGTCGGTCGTGTAGGAGAGGGTGCGCTTCACGGAGGCGATGACGTGCTCGCGACCCATGACGAACGCCGCGCCGCCGGCGCTGGCGGAGTACTCGAGGGCGTCGCCCGGGGCCCCCTGGCTCGTGTCCGATCCGATCGCGACGCCGTACTTCACCATCTTCGATTCCACGAGGCCCAGGCAGACCTGGATCGCCGCCGTGCCGGCCTTGCAGGCGAACTCGAAGTCGGCGGCCGTCAGGTTCGGCGTGGCGCCGACCGCCTGGGCGACGACCGTGGCGGTCGGCTTGACCGCGTACGGGTGCGATTCGCTCCCCACGTAGAGCGCGCCGATCTCCTGCGGGTCGATCGCTCCGCGGACCAGCGCCACCCGCAGGGCCTCGGTGCTGATGGTGATCGTGTCCTCGTCCGGTGCCGGGACGCTCTTTCTGTGGACGTTGAGACCGGCGCCCATGCCGGCGCCGTCGACCCCCCAGACCTTCCCGATCTCCGCCGGCGTGATCCGGTACCTCGGCACGTACGCTCCGTAGCTCACGATCCCTGCTTCCATGCTTATCGACCTACAGCTCCTCGAGCCGCTCGAGAACGTCGGTCCCCGAGAGGGGCGTGGTGAGGAGCGGGATGTTCTCCACCTCGGAGAGACGGATGGCCAGCGGGTCAAGGCGGCCGGGGCTCGCGAAGATGACCGCCGCCGGCTTGAGCGGGTGGGCCCGGATGGCGACCATCGGTGAGCGACCGTAGCGGACGTTCGAGAAGATGAGCGCGCGCTGGGTCGTCCAGCCGTAGACCTCGACAAAGCGGGAGGCGTCGATCGACAGGATCGCGCGCGGTGCGTCGAGCAGCGTGAAGCCGTGGATGTCCCGGTGGAGGTCGACCCGGCTGGCGGCCCGCGCGTCCAGGCGGTCGGCGAGCGCCTTCAACGGGACGGCGACGGAGAACTCGCGGATGCCGACGATCCCGTCGGAGTGGGGCCGGACCCCGAGGCGCATGCCGACCTTCCCGCCCCGCCTCTCATCGACCTCGACGAGCGCCTGGACGTAGCGGCGGATGAACGCGGCACCGGGACTCGGGCGCCGCTCGGATTCGTAGTCGCTCACGACGGACGGGACCGTCTCGAGGTTCCGGGCGAGGTCTCTCTGGGAGATGCCGAAATCCTCCCTCCATTTCCTCAAGGTGCGCCCCGGGTGGAGCGAAAGGACGACCTCGCCGGCGATCTTCTCGCGGATCTCCGTCTCCACGTTCGCCGTCCAGTCAACGCGCGCTATAAATCGTTAGTTCTGGATGTCGGCCGGGTGGTTCGACAATGAACGAACTCTTAGGTGATGGTTCAGGAACTGGAGAGTGGACCGGGCGAGAGTTTCCGATGGGGCGGAGTCGTGCCGCCCCGTCCTTTGAACTCGCGGCCTCTACCTTGCCAAGGTAGCGATCTTCCGCTGATCTACCGGCCCACGGGCATTGCGAGCGCTCGAGGGCCATAAGCCCTTCGAGACGCGCCGGGCCCGAGCGAACCCGGTGGACCCGTCGAGGTCACGGGTCCGTGCGGTCCACGAGTTCTCGCTCGGGGGCCGGCCCCGGCACCTGCCCTGTTCGGGCGAGTACCACCACGAAGAATTCGTCGTGGGGTTTATCAACCACGACTCGCTCGAGCGGTGGAGCTAGCCATGAACGCAGGAGTTCGAACGGCGTCCACCGGTTTCGTCCTCGTGCTGACCGTCCTCGCGTTCGGTATTCCGGTCGCCGCGGTCGCTCCCCTGGTCCACGGTTCGCTGCACCACGGCACCACCAAGTCGACGAGCACGAACTGGGCGGGGTACGCAGTGACCTCGAGCAAGGGCTCCGTGACGGATGTGAAGGGATCGTGGATCGTCCCCGCCATCCAGGGAAAGTGCCCGTCCTCCGGCTACCAGTACTCGTCGTTCTGGGTGGGCATCGACGGCTACGCCTCGAAGACGGTCGAGCAAACGGGAACGGATTCGGACTGCCAGGGAGGCTCGGCCACCTACTACGGCTGGTACGAGTTCTACCCGAAGGCGTCCTTCCTGTTTTCCATCACGATCTCCGCGGGAGACACCATCTTTGCCGAAGTGAAGTTCGCGAACGCGAAGTTCACGGTAACGCTCAAGGACGTGACGACCGGCAAGTCGGCGTCGACGAGCTCGAAGGTGACCGCGGCCAGGAACAGCGCAGAGTGGATCGCCGAGGCGCCGGCGTCCTCGGGCGGAGTTCTCCCGCTGGCGGATTTCGGCACGGCGCACTTCGGGTACGGAGCCACGGGCGTCGCATCGACCTGTGACGCGACGATCTCCGGTACCACCGCCGCCATCGGGTCGTTGACGAATATCCACTCGATCACCATGGTCAACAACGCCGGAACGGCCAACAAGGCGACGACGTCCTCGCTGAGCAGTAGCGGCTCAAGTTTCAACGTCACGTGGGCCAGCGCGGGACCGTAAGGTCGGCTCGCCGCCCGGCTCCCAATCTCTCCTCCCACCGGAAGCGCGGGGCCCCCCGTCCTCGTTGACGCGCGTCCCCGGCCACCGCAGCCCATCGGAACGGCGAGTCGTTTCTGGCCGGACTTGCCCAGCGGCGACGGCCCGAGGGTCGTCCCCCCGTCATGGACGGGCCGTTGGTTATCCGGCGGCGGTGTCGTCCGGCGTTTCCGGACAAAAGATTATCCGTTCGGGCTGAGTGGCGGGCCAATATGACAGAAGGTTCCTCCGACGGGGAGCCGCTCGACATCCTGATCAAGAGCACCCGGGACCTCCTGCGGCCGGAAGAGATCGTCCGGGACGCGACCCGGGACATCGTCAAGGAAGAGATCCGCCGTCATCTCGAGAAGACGCTGCGCGCCGACCCGAAGCTCGAGCGGGACCTCAAGGACGCCGTCCGGGCCCTTCTCGAAGCCCGGGCGATGGAGTACGCCGCCCTCGTGCGCGTCGGGACCTGCACGGCACGCCTCGGGATCGCCGCCGTCCCACCGAACATCCGCTCCGCGCTC
>JAKIWY010000310.1 GCA_022749835.1 Thermoplasmata archaeon
CCATCGGCGTCCGGGTCCTGATCGAGGTTCCCGGCTATTCCACGGGGTATCGCTCCGAGGAGACCGCCAGCCTGAGCGTTCCGGAGTACTCGGCGTTTGCGTCGACCTCCACGGTGTACGTGAACTTCACAGGGGAGTTCGGGCTCCAGCTGTTCTGCCAGGGTCCGTACTGCTACGAGTACTACTACGTCTCCGCCCTGAGCTACTACTACTGGTACTCGCAAACGACGTGCACGAACCCGTTGAGCTGTTCTACGTTCAGCTACGCCCAACCGGCGTTCCCATGGTACTTCCCCGCAGGCGTCCCGGTCATGCTCATGCCGACGGGCCTTCCGGCGATCGGCTATTGGAACGGCACCGGGGCGGGGAGCTTCAACGGCACCGGAACCCAGGCGAACATCACCGAGTTGGGGCCGGTGAACGAGACACTCTGGGCCCTGACCTCGGGGGTGTTCAACGAGACTTTCATCCCCTCGGGCCTTCCGTCCGGGACCCCCTACCAGGTCGGGTTCAACGGCCAGAACGCGGCGGGGAGCTCGCCCAGCTGGCTCAACGTGACCAACATCTCGACCGGGGTCTACCCTCTCGGCTACGCCAGGGCGACCGCGCTCGCCTCCGGCTGGGAGTACTTCGGGCTTCCGACGCCCGGTTCGCCGCTCATCGTGCCGGCGGAGCCGAACGTTAGGCTCGATTTCGCCTACGTCCAAGTCGGAACCCCGGCCGGCATCGTCTCTTTCCACGCGGTGGGCTTCACCGCCGGGACCGTCTGGCAACTCACCTTCAACGGCACCACCTACAGCTCGAAGAGCCCCTACCTGAACATCACCACCCACAACGGGACCTACCCATGGAGCGCGGGTCCCGCCGTCGTCTCCTCCAACGGCTCGGTCGGTTACGTCGCGAGCAAGCTCGCGCCGAAAGTCAACGTGAGCGTCGGCGCCACCATCGACGTGAACTACAGCCGGGCCTACCTGGTCTCGGTCCTCACGAGCGTCGGGGGGAGCGTCGCGGGGGCCGGTCGCCACTGGCTCGGTGCGGGCGCGAACGCGAGCTACCTCGCCGTCCCGTCCGGCGGCTACACGTTCGGCGGCTGGACGGGGAGCGGGCCCGGTAGCTACACGGGGAACTCCACCCAGGCGAACGTGACGGCGAACGGTCCCGTCACGGAGACCGCGAGCTTCTACCCGCTGCCCGCGGCCCGCTTCAACGTCACCTTCGTCGAAAGCGGTCTCGCCCCCGGCACGACCTGGTCGATCGACCTGAGCGGCCACGGCTACTCCTCCTCGAGCGCCGACCTGACCGTGCCGAACCTCTACTCCTGCGGGGCCGGAGCCCCGGGAAGCTACAGTGTGAGCGTCCCGTACGTCTACGCGAACGGGACCAACTTCACGCGCTACGAGCCATTCAGCTACCGGCACACCTTCTGCACTCCGGGCGGGCTCGTCCTCCCGGTGACGTTCGACGCGCAGTACCTGCTTACGGTCACCTCGACCATCGGGGGGATCGCGGAGGTCAGCGCCGTCTC
>JAKIWY010000311.1 GCA_022749835.1 Thermoplasmata archaeon
ACCTCCCGAATCTCCGCCAGGTGCTGTGGCGAGGTCGGTCGCGCCGCCGCATCGAAGAGCTCGCGAACGGGGGGAACCGCCGGCGTCACGGCCAGCGCCTCGTGGGACCGGGCGACCGGGTGGTTAGCGAGGAGGCCACCCGGTGGCAGCACCAGCAGAACTCCCGCGAGAAGCAGGAGCGCTCCGCGGCCGGCGATGCGCCTACGGCCTCCCACGGTGTACGAAGGGGGAGTGCCGCTCTTCAACCTTTGAGGGGTTCACGGCCGAAGTCCCAGCGTAGGGTCGCTGGCTGCGGCCGGGGAGTACGACGGACAGGCGACCCGACCGCAGGATGCGCAGGGCCCCTTCGGCTCGAGGCCGAATCCCCCGACCGCCGGCGGCAGGGGCACGACCTGCATGTGGGAGGTCGGAGGGTGCCCGCACCGACACAGAAAGCGAGAGCCCGGCCGGTCCGGCGGGGCGGTCGTCTTCCCCACCTGCGCCGGATAACCACTCACGGATAGAGCCGTTGGCACGACGTATCGACGGAGCCCTTGCCGTCGGCGAAGGTCCGGGGTTACCCGTGCCGCCCGCGCTTGGGGAGCTGGGCGTTGGAGATCTCGATCGTCTCGGGGTCGAAGCCGAGCCGGGCGAGCTCGTTGCGAATGCGCGCGCGGTGGTCGCCCTGAAGGTAGACCTCCCCGTCGACGACGCTCCCACCGGTGGCGAGACGGTTCTTCAGCTGACGGGTCGTCTCCTCGAGGTCGACCCCCGGGGGGAATCCGCCGATCACGGTCGCCGGCTTGTTGTACCGCCTCGGCTCGGCACGGACCCGGATTCGGGCCGTCTCTCGGTCCAACGCGGAAAGGATCTCGTCGAACTCTTCGTTCCCCATTTCTGAGTGCTTCCTACCGAGCTACTGCGCGACGCGAGTGGATTTCGGAGGAGAGTCCGTGCGGAGCGGCCGCGGGAGGGAAGGCGAAATGATAGCGTCGTTCCCGATCGGTCGGCTCCCGCACCGGCCCTTCCATGCCGGCGGAGGGTTTGAGCGTTTTGGCCCTGACGCGCACCGTTCGCGGGCGCTGAGGCAGGGTCGGGACCCTCTCCCCCCGGGGGGCACCGGGCCGGCGATATGGCCCGGCCCGCCATGGGGCCTCAGTTCTCACGCCACCGGTAGAGACGAAGCGCGAGGACGGTGCCGATGCTCGCGGAGACGAGAAGAAGTGCGGCGTCGATCGCCATATCGCTCCCGCTCGCCGGCGTGATCCCGAGAGCTCCCTGGGCCAACTGGGCCGCGTACGTGGCGGGAAGAAATCGGGCGACCGTCTGCCAGGCGGGAGGAAGGTAGGAGAGCGGGTAGTAGAGCGGGGAGAGCATGCCGAGCACGGTGAAGGTGAGATTGCCGACGGGCCAGATCTCCCGCTGGCTCTTGAGCCGGCTCGAGATGGCGATGCCGATCGCCGAGAATAGGGTGGCAAGGACCACGACGCTGACGGCGAGCACCGCCCACGCGAACAGCGACACGCCGC
>JAKIWY010000032.1 GCA_022749835.1 Thermoplasmata archaeon
GAGACGGTCAAAGAGCGCCTTTCGATAACCCAGGTTGCACGAGGGGAACGTCACATCGCTCCCGCGCTCGAACAGCTCGACCCGCTCGAGCTCGGCGTACTTCCCCTGACCGACGTTCACCGTCTTGCCGGCGACGACGTCCACCGACTGGAAGCCTCCCCGCAGCTGGTGGAGCCATCGGGAGTCGGCGAAGCAGTCGCCGTCGATGAACGCCACGAACTCCCCCCGGGCCTCGTGGACCCCGACGTTGCGGCCGATGCCCCGTGAGCCGTAGCGCTGGAACGCCCGGAACATGCCAGGGAAGTTGCGCTCGTACTCCTTGGCGATCTCGAACGTGCCGTCGCGCGAGAGCGCATCGACGAGGACGACCTCGAACGGCGCCTCCTGGCCCCGGAGGCTCTCGAAGAGGTGGCGGAGATGCCGCGATTCGTTCTTGACGGTTACGACGACCGAGACGAAGGCGGGTCCGGTGGGGTCACTTCCCAACTTCCATCACGACGACGTCCTTGACGGCTCGCATGCTCTTGAAAGGGAGCACGAGCCGGCCGGAGCCGTCGGTCTGGAACAGGCGGGGCTCGACGTCCTCGCTGGGCGTGACGAGAACGTGGGCGATCCCCCCCGTCGTCGTGTCGACGACGAAGTTCTCGATCATCCCGAGGATCTGGCCGTCATTGGTCATCACGGTCTTTCCCCGGAGCTCGGTCAGGAACTTTCGCATGGCGTCCTCGGCGGCGGATGGCGGGCCGGCGTATTTAATCGTTGGCGGGCATTTGCACCGATGAGCGGTTCCGCGCCCCTCGAAGAAAGACGAGTTCGAGGATCGGAAAAAACCGCGGCAACGCTTATATGAGCCACCCGGGTCGCGCCGGTCCCTACGCCCATGCTCCGTACGATTCGCAAGGAGAATCCCGAGCTCGTTCGCACGCTCATCGAGCTGCGGCGAGCGTCCCGGGCGAACTCCGCCCCCATCTGGGGAGCGGTCGCTGAGAGGTTGAACCGGCCACGGCACCAGACGACCCCGCTCAACGTCGGCCACCTCGAGCGCTTGGCCGAGGCGAACGACACGGTCGTGGTCGCCGGAAAGCTGCTCGCCCACGGGGAGATCGGCAAGCCGATCACCGTCGCCGCGTGGGGATACTCTGGGCGCGCCCGGCAGAAGATCCACGGCGCCGGAGGCAAGGCGCTCACCATCGAGGAGCTCATCAAGGCGAAGCCGGACGGGTCGGGGGTTAGACTCCTTGCCTGATGCTCCACCGGCTCCCGCGAGCCCTCCGGCGGCCCCCGCCGCCGTGCCAGCGAAGCGCCCGGCAAGGCCTCCCCGACCGGCAAGCGCCCCGGCGAGCCCGAAGCCCGCCGCCCCTGCCGCGGCGGTCGCGGTGACGAAGCCCAGCCCGGCGCCCACGATGGCGATCCCGGGTGCCAAGGTCGTCGATGCCAACGGGCTCGTGCTCGGCCGCGCGGCGAGCCTCATCGCCAAGAAGCTCCTGCAGGGCGACACGATCGTCGTCCTCAACGCCGAGAAGAGCGTCGTCACGGGTTCCCGCGAGAACATCCTATCGTTCTACGTCGCGAACCGGGCCCGCGGCTCCAAGCGGACCGGACCCCACTACCCGAGGTACCCCGACCGGATCTTCCGGCGGACCGTTCGCGGCATGCTGCCCCACTTGAAGACCCGCGGCAAGGAGGCGCTCGACCGCCTCACGGTCTACATCGGAGCGCCCGGAGAGTACTCGGGTTCCCCGCGCCTTATCATCGAACAGGCGAAAGCCCGTCCCGCGCTGCGCGCCCCGATGACCCTCGAAGAGATCTCCCGCCTTCTCGGAGCCCGCGTGTGAAGGCTCCCCAGATCGTCCTCGCCACCGGCAAGAGGAAGGAGGCGATCGCCCGGGCGAGCGTCCGCAAGGGGACCGGTCTCGTCCGCGTCAATCGAAAGCCGCTCGAGATCTACGAGCCCGAGCTCGTCCGCCAGAAGATCCAGGAGCCGCTACTCATGGTCGGGGACCGCTGGAAGAGCCTCGACATCAGCGTGGACGTGCAGGGTGGCGGGATCATGGGCCAGGCGAGCGCCGCCCGCACCGCCGTGGCGCGGGGCCTTCTCTCCTGGCTGAAGGACTCGCATCTCGAGGAGATGTTCAAGCACTACGACCGCTCGCTGCTCGTCAACGACCCGCGGCGAAAGCTGCCAAAGCGCCCGGGTGGGCGAGGCGCGCGCAAGCGCCGCCAGAAGTCCTATCGGTGAGGAAACCGCCGGAGCGTACCCCATGACGATGATGATCCCCGTGCGGTGCTTCACCTGCGGAGCCGTCATCGGGCAGAACTGGGACGAGTTCCGGGAGCGGACGGCCCGCGGCGAACCCGCGGGTGCCGTCCTCGATGCCCTCGGGATGAGCCGCTACTGCTGCCGAAGGATGGTCCTGACCCACGTCGACCTCCTGGACGAGGTCGGACCCTACGGGTGAGCCGGCCCGCTGGGCCGTTCCCGCTGCCATCGGTCCTCTGTCCTGCCTGACCGCCGGCCGTACCTGCGAAACGTTGGGCCTCAAGGCCCGCCGTTGGGAATCCACCGCGGCCGAGGACGGCCGCGTTCGGAATGGGTTGGCTTCGGAGCCTTCTAGGCCCTAGCGATCGCTAGGCTTCGTCCTCATCCTCGTCGTCGTCCTTCTTGGACGTCGACTTGCTGGAGCCGCCCTTGGTGCCGACGGGCTTTCCGCCCTTGCCGCGCAGCCGGAAGTTCCAGAACAATAGGACGGCGATGACCCCCGCGACGATACCGATGACCCCGAGGATCTCCTCGGTCAGGACGATCGGGTTCTGGTTGATCACGAGGCCGTTGTGCGCCTGGTTGGCGCCACCGGAGAGGTCGGCCGCGAACTCGTTCGTGCAGGTGCCGTTCACCCAGATGTCCCAAGTGCCGACGCGCGCCGGCGACCAGCCGCTCAGCTGGGCGCGCACCGTCTGGTTGTACGGGAGCTTCGCAAGGACGCCGCCCGGCGCCGAGGTGGCGCTCGAGTTGACGGTCCCGTTGACGTACCCGTAGAACTGGACGCTGCCCGGGGAGCCGCCGATGTAGATCGGGGTGCCCGAGCCGGACGGCGGCAAGAGGTAGAAGCGCACGGTCAAGTTGTCGCAGGTGGAGTTCTGCCCGACGGTCGTCGTGAAGTTCGCCCAGACGGTGTAGCTCGAGCCGACCGTCACCGTCGACGGGGCGGTCAGGTTCGAGACCGACAGGACCGGTCGTGCGCTCGCGTTCGCGCTCACCGTGAGCGCGATCGTCGTGTACGCCGTGTTCCCGGCGCGGTCCGTCACCGTGAGGTTGACCGTGTAGGGCTTCCCCTGCGGCGGGAGCCACCGGATGACGTTCGCGGGCACGGGGTACGTCGGAGCGGCCGAGGAGAGGTTCCACGTCCAGTGGGCGGAGGTGTTCCCCTTGTTCGTCACTGACCAGTTGTACCACGTGACGGAGCCGTTGTGCGGGTCCGTCGTGTTCTTCGCCGACAGCTGGACCTCGACCGAGTGGTTGGATCCCTCGACGACCCCCGAGGCGGAGATCGACTTTCCGCTGGCGTCGTAGATGTTCGCCACCGGCACCGGTTTCTCGGTGTCGAGCACGAGCACGACCAGCTTAGCGGTCGAGCTCACGCCGGCGCCGTCCCAGACCTTGAGGGTGATGTTGTACTGCCAGCCGCCCATTCGCTTGAAGGCGGAGATCGGGACCGGCGTGCCGTTGACCATCCCGGAGCTCAGGTAGTGGCCCGCGCCCTGGAACGGTTGCGTCAGGTTGTTGAGCGGATTCGCGCCTCCGCCCGCCGAGTAGTTCGCGCTCTTGTTGTAGCCGAAGCTCGAGATGTTCCAGTACGCGACCGAGATGACGCCCTTGACCGGGGCGCCGGAGTAGAGGGTCGAGCTGCTCTTCGACGCGTTGAGCTTGAGCGTCGCCGAGGAGTTGACCATCAGGTAGGTCACCCCACCCGTCGTCACGTGGGTCTGGGCGGCGCTCGCGTTGGTCGTGATGACCGCGGTCGGCGCCCCCGAGCTCACGTAGACGGTGAAGTTCGCCGAGCTGCTCTTGCCTCCCGAGGAGGTGATGGCGAGAGAGCCCTTGATCGCCGCGCTCGTCGCGTTGTAGGTGTGGTTGGTGGTCGGCTTGGAGGTGGTGAGGACCGGGCTAAGGTCCCCGAAGTTCCAGATGTACTTCGTTCCGTTGGTCCCCGAGGCGAACGTCGAGTTGACGGCGGAGAAGGTGGCGTTCTCCTTCGCGCCCAGGATCACCGTGTAATTCGCGCGGGTGTGGTTGAGCACGTTGAGCTTGGAGAACGCGAAGTTCGACACCGAGACGTTGACGCTCGCGGTGATGTTCCCGTACTTGACGACGGTGAACGAGGCGCTTCCGCCCGCGGAGCTCGACGGCTGGGAGACGAGCGTGAAGGAGGTCCACGTCCCGCCCGGTCCCGCCGTGACGAGCTTGGACTGCGCCGGCGCGCTCGTGCCGGCGTTGAGGACGTAGCCGGCGGGAAGGACGACGGTGTAGTTCATCGCTTCCGAGTTCGTCGGGTGCTTGAAGTTGAAGGCGAGCGTGTACGACTTCGAGGAGCCGGCGATCTTCGCCGTCACGTTGTAGCTCTGGTGCCAGACGAAGCCCATCGTGGCGCTCGAGTTGAGGCCGCACCAGCTCACGCACGTGCTGCTCGGGGTGAACGTGTCGTTGGTCGGCTGCCCGAATCCCGTTCCGTTCACCGTGGTCATCGCCTGACCGGCGGGGAAGAACGGACCCGAGGAGTTGACCCAGCTCTCCACGCCCGGCGCGTTCGCCGCGTTGAAGGTGAGATTGTGCTGCCAGTCGAGCGCCAGCTGAGCCCAGAGGTCGCCGACCGACGCGTTGGCGAGCTCGGGGAGGACCGAGTTGCTGGTCAGCGAGGCGACGGTGGTGACGTTGAGCTTGCCGAACCCCTGGGAGAAGTTGAGCGTGCTGAGATAGCTGCTCGGCGCTGAAACCGGCGAGACGAGCACGTTGTGCGGGTTCGCGCCGGACGACGGGTTCGCGGCACTGACGTTGAGCGGGTACCAGGTCGTCCCGTAGCCGATCGTCGAGAGGACGAGGTCGAACTTCTGGACGCCGGGTCCGGCGAAGTTCGAGGGGTACGTTCCGACGGCGTAGAAGCCGCCCGCGGGGGTCGGCATCGAGTAGACGTATCCGGTCGAGGGGTCGATGAGGGTCGCGTTGCCCCCGTTCGGCACGTGGGCCGAAGGGTTGGACAGGAGGTTCACGTACCCCCAGGTCAGGAAGTTCTTGACGTTCGGCGAGACCGAGACCTTCGAGGCCGCCACGGTCAGCTGCGTGAAGTTGTAGTGGTTCGGGGTACCGGGGACGATCGTCTCCACGACCCACGGGCTCCCGGCGGGAGACCAGGGCGCGGAGAGGGTGAAGCCCCCCGTCTTGTTCGTCGTGTTCGAGGAGAGAACGAAGCCGTTCCAGGAGGGGGCGGTCAGCTCGACCGTGGCGCCGGAGACCGGGGTGTTGAGGCCGCCGCTGGTGGCGTTCCCCCAGATGGTCGCGTTGTAGGGGAACAGCGCGACACCGGTGATCGTGACCGGGTAGTTGGCGGTGGTGAGGTCCGAGTTGTTGAGGTAGCTATACTGAGGGGTAGAGTTGAGCGGCAGGACCGCGCACGGCGAGCAGCCGGGGATGGTCACGTGCGCCTGGGGCGGGACGTAGACGCCCCACCAGCCTGGCTCGAGCGCCGACTGCGTGTTGGAAGCGTTGAACTTGAACTGCCCGCTTGTTCCCGCCAGAGTCTGCGCCGAGTAGACCTGGTGGGTCGCCGAGGAGACGAGATCGACAGTCACTCCCGAAGGCACCGGCGGGGGCGACACGGCCCCCGGTTGCTCGACATACCCCTGTAGGGTGTAGTTCGTCGAAGAGCCGGCCTGCGCCCCCGTGAGCGATGCCAGCGTACTCGCCAGCATCACGACAACGAGAGCCCACAGGGCGGCCCGCGGTAGCCTTCTGCCCATCGTGTTCCACGTCCCCTTGTTCCAAGTTCCCCATCGGGGAACTCGGCGCGCAACCTTGCCTCACTACATATAGCTTACCCGCCGAAAATCGAGGTGCCGGCGCGCGTCGCGCCGACGCTACCGGTAGATCGCCTGCACCGGCTCTTCCGGACGGCGGCCGACGCGCTCCCGGCTGACCTGCCGGGAGAAGTCCTCGTAGAACTTGAGGGTCTCCGAATCGCAGGAGGAGTGCGTGAGCTTGAGCGCCTCGTCGAAATGCGCCATCGTCACGCGGTTCGCCTTCAGGTTCTCCCGGATCGCCACGAGGCCGGCCTCCCGGCAGACGGCGGCGAGATCGCTCCCGACGTACCCCTGGGTGCGCTGGGCGAGCTCCTTCAAGTCGACGTCCTGGATCGGCATCTTCTTGGTGTGCACCTTGAGGATCTCGAGCCGCCCCTCGACGCTCGGTGGCTCGACGTAGAGCAGCCGGTCGAACCGGCCCGTCCGCAGCAGCGCCTCATCGAGGATGTCCGGACGGTTCGTCGCCGCGAGGACGAGCACCCTCTCCATCGACTCGAGGCCGTCGATCGAGGTGAGCAGCTGGTTGACGATGCGCTCGGTGACCCCGCTCGAGGTCTGCAGTCCGCGGCGCGGAGCGATGGAATCGATCTCGTCGATGAAGACGATCGCCGGCGACGCCTGGCGGGCCTTCTTGAAGATCATCCGGATCGCCTTTTCGCTCTCGCCGACCCACTTGCTCATGATCTCGGGGCCTTTGACCGAGATGAAGTTCGCCTCGCTCTCGGTGGCGGCGGCTTTCGCCAGCAGCGTCTTTCCCACCCCGGGCGGCCCGTACAGGAGGATCCCGCGGGGCGGGTCGATGCCGATGTGCCGGTAGACGGCGGGATTCTTGAACGGCAGCTCGACCGATTCGCGCAGCACCTGCCGAACCCGGTCGAGGCCGCCGACCTCTTCCCACCGGGTGGTCGGGATCTCGACGGCGACGTCCCGCAGGCTCGACGGCTCGATCTGCTTGAGCGCCTCCAAGAAATCCTTCTCGCTGACCTTCATCCGCTCGAGCAGCGAGAGCGGGATCGGCTTGTCGAAATCGATCTCGGGGAGGAAGCGCCGCAGCGCGCGCATCGCCGCCTCCCGGCCGAGCGCGGCCAGGTCGGCGCCGACGAACCCGTGACTGAGCGCCGCGAGCTCTTTCAAGATCTTCTCGCGCTCCTTCTCGCTCCCCTCGATCGGCATCCCGCGGGTGTGGATCTGAAGGATCTCCAACCGGCCGGCCTGCGTCGGGACCCCGATCTCGATCTCCCGGTCGAATCGTCCGGGGCGTCGGAGGGCGGGGTCGATCGCCTCCTCCCGGTTGGTCGCCGCGATCACGATGACGTTCCCCCGGCCCGAGAGACCGTCCATGAGCGTGAGCAGCTGCGCGACGACCCGCCGCTCGACCTCGCCGACGACCTCGTCACGGCGTGGGGCGATCGAGTCGAGTTCGTCGATGAAGATCACGGAGGGGGCGTTCTTCTCCGCCTCCTCGAACTTCTCCCTGAGCTCCTTCTCGCTCTCCCCGTAGTACTTCGAGATGATCTCGGGGCCCTGGATGCCGATGAAGTGGGCCCCGGCCTCGTTCGCGACGGCCTTGGCGATCAGCGTCTTTCCGGTACCCGGCGGTCCGTAGAGAAGGACCCCCTTCGGCGGGGAGATCGCCAGCCGGTCGAACAGCTCGGGGTGCTTGAGCGGAAGCTCGATCATCTCGCGGACGCGTCCCAACTTCTCCTTGAGGCCCCCGATATCCTCGTAGGCGACGCGGGGAGCGGCGACCTCCGTCTCGGTGACGGTCTCGTCCTTGATCGTGATGAGCGTCGTCGGGCCGACCTGGACCGTTCCCTTGGGCGCGGTCGTGACGACCATGAACGGCAGCGAGCCGCCCATCAGGAACACCCCGGGGATCACGAAGACGTCCCCGCGCACGAACGGCCGGCGAGATAGCGCCTTCGAGACGAACGATTCGAGCCCCGGCCCCAGGTCCATCTTCGCCGAGCCGGAGTAGATCGGGGCGATCGTGATCGATTCGGCGATCGGGCAGTCGATCCGCTGGACGATGACCCGGTCGCCGATGCTGACCCCGGCGTTGCGACGGACGACCGCCTCAACGCGGACGAGCCCCTTGCTCTCGTCGTCCTGCTGGGCGCGGTTGACCACGGCGGCGGTGACCTTGCGGCCGCGGATCTCGACGATGTCGCCGACCCCGACCTTCAGGCGCTGGCGGGTGCCGACGTCCAGGCGCGCGGTGCCGAGCCCGATGTCCTGCTGGAACGCCTCGGCGACCCGGAGGGTGATTGCCTCCCCCATCTGTTGACGGCGATTGCACCCGAGTTCGAGATAAATGACTTCCGCTCGAACCGCCGCCCGTCGAGCGGCCCGGCCGGGGGCGAGGAAGCGTGCGGCGCGGAGTCCGCGGCCGGGGGCGGCAGCTCCCAGGGTCGGAGAATTTCAGAAAAGAGAGGGGGGAAGGGGGCGCCGCGGGAGGGTGCGGCGTCCCCCTCGGGGGGAGGAGAGAGTGGCGCGTCTAGGTTCTATAGGGGGATTCCGGGGACGACCGGGTGAGGGCGGGGCCCGGTGATCGGGCTCGGGATCCCTTCCGGGCCGGTGCGGGAGGTCAGGAGCAGGACCTGCGCCTCGTAGACCTCGTGCGCGAGGAAGCGGCCGCTGTCACAGGCGTCCGGACCGTCGCGGCAGCGCCGGCAGCGCCCGACGTGGCCTTCCCACGCCGAAACCGCGGACCGAAATCCGCCCAGCGGGCTGCCGTCGTTGACCAGCTCTTCGGGGATCGATTCGGCTTCGTCGCCAAGGGCATACGCCCCTGGGCTCGTCTGTTCCAAAACCTCACTCTGAAGTTCGCTCATCCCGGGGAACCTTCCCGAATACTCTATGGGCGTTTCTTCCGCCACGACTGTCGCACCCTGGGGGCCGGGGCCGCCGGAAGGGCCGGGGGCGGCGGTGGTTCGACAGCGTGCGACCGTTGTCGCATTGTCGCAGCGTCTGGTCGCACCTCGGGCCGAGGAGCGTCGCAGCGCTAGCCCGGTTCCCCGAGACGCTGCTGACCGGGGTCACGGCCCGCGAGCGAGAGGTCGGATGGCGTAACGTCGAGCAGCTCTTGGGCCCTGCGGGCGGTCCCTGGACCGTACCCCATGAAGTGGTTGTTGAACAGGACGAACGCTTCGCCCACCGAGCGACCCTCCTCCTCGAAGTGTCGGCGCATCGCCGTCACCTCGTCGCTCAGGTCGCGTTGGATCCGGCCGAACTCTGTCAACTCCCGATCGCCGACGAACCGGGCATAGAGGAAAGGGCCGGTCACCGCGTAGGGGGGTCGGACCGTCGGATACACGGACCAAACGAGCGCCGCTCCTCGAGCCTCGAGCGTCTTGAGGACGCTCGGCTCCCACCAGGAGGCGTGGCGGAATTCGACCGCCAGGGAGTACTCCGTGGGGATGCCGTCGAGGATCGCCTGGAGCCGAGGAGCTCCCGAGGGACGCTTGAAGGATGGGGGGAACTGCGCGACGAGCGGGCCCAACTTTCCAGCCTCGCGCAGCGGGGCGATGCCGGAGAGGAACTTCTGGATCCCGGTCTCGACCGGCTCGGTGGGGGGCGCGTGGGTGACCTCCCGCGGGACCTTGAGCGAGAAGGTGAAGCCGGGGGGCGTGCTGGTCGCCCAACGGCGGGCGAGGAACGGGCTCGGGGCCCGGTAGAAGCTCGAATCGACCTCCGCGAGGTCGAAGACCCGGGAGTATCGGCCGAGGAACTCGATCGGCGCCGCTTTGGCAGGGTAGAACGGGCCGCACCAATCCTCGTACCCCCAGCCCATGCACCCGACCCGGTAGTGGGGCATCGAAGGGTGACCGGTTCCCGGCGTCCATGAACGTTTCGGCGGTCCTTCCCGGTGCTCCTTGACCCCCGGGACCCCGCCGTCGGCTCGACTAAAGGCAGATATCCTGAGCAAGCCCATCGCCGCCGGATGGCGGTGGCGACGACCGAGCCCTCGCTCATCCGTCGCCTGTTCGAGGCCGCCGGCTACCGGCTCGACGACCGGGAGGTCGGACTGAGGGCGGTCCGCCCCCGGGACGGACGCGCCGTGATCCTCGTGACCGCCCGTCGTTCTCCGGTCGAGCTCGAATCCGAGTTCCCGCCCGACACGCTCCACCGGACGATCGTCTACGACGAGGACCCGGGGGATGTCGCTCGCAAGCTCGCCTCCGAGCGGGGGATCGAGGTCCTCGACCCGTCGTCCCTCGGGCCGGCGCTGGGGGAGCTCCTTCTCCTCCCGGGCGCGGCGGAGCCCGTCCCGGAGGGGAGCCATCCACCTCCCGTGGAGACGCCTCCGGGACTTTTCCCCGAAGGGGAGCGGGTCGTCGGCCCCCGCCTCGGGCGGGCCGAAGCCGAGGCGCTCGCGGGCGTCGAGGGGTTCCGGTTCACGCTGCGCCTCGTCCCGTTCTTCGTCGCGCCGTATCGGGTGCGCGTCGCCTCGGCCCACGGCGGAGCGGGCGCAGTCAGCGATCACCTGGTCGCCGTCAACGCGCTCTCCGGACGCTCCGAGGTCTGGGAGGTAGGGGACCGGGAGCTGGTCGCCGACCTAGAGGGAGCGCACCAGCGCCTCGAA
>JAKIWY010000033.1 GCA_022749835.1 Thermoplasmata archaeon
CCATCCCACGCAGGGCGGGCCGACCCGTCAGGGCGACGACAGTCGCCCGAGAGTCGATCGGCCGGTCTAGCCGGTCTTGAGCAGCTCGGCGACCTTCATGACCTCGCCCAAGGTCCGGGCCGCATCCGCGCTCTGGTCGACGACCGCCACGAGCAGCGCCTTCTTGCCGCTCCCGACGATGATCGTCTTGGAATCGGTACCTTCGATGACGATCCGCTCCGGAGGGGAGCGGTTGAGCTCGGTGTTCGCGGTCGCGGCCGCTCCGAGGATGGTGGCGCACATGATGGCGAACGTCTCGGTGTAGACGCCGGCCGGCACGTCGGCGTACAGCACGAGCCCGTCGCGCGAGACGAGCGCAGCGGCCACGCCGTTGATCTTTCCTTTGAGGTCCTTGA
Organism: Thermoplasmata archaeon; assembly: GCA_022749835.1. GTDB lineage: Archaea > Thermoplasmatota > Thermoplasmata > Lutacidiplasmatales > UBA184 > Lutacidiplasma. Next base: position 396 of record JAKIWY010000033.1, read on the forward strand.
TGACCGACCCCACGTTCCCTGTTGCCATCATTCCCGGATACCCCTACATCTCCTCAATATGGAATCGACATTCTGTCTGGCCGACGCTCGCGCACGCCTCTTCTGTACACTTGACGCGCGAGCCCTTAAAACGTTCGTAGAACTCCCTCAGGATACCCCGTAGCCGGTGGCAGGTCGGAATCTCGCTCGACGAGACCTCGATCGAGCCGCGGACGACGACATCCCCGTCCTTGAACGTGATATCCTCGATCCAGCCGCGCTCTTTGAGGAGCTCTCCGGCCTTCTGGAAGTAGTGCGCGCGGTCCTTGAGGGCCTCCTCGGCCATCTCGACCCCGATGACGGAGCCTTCCTTGAAGAAGAGACCGTGGCAGGCGTGGGACATCACGCCCTCGTAAAGCTCCTTGATCTTGTGGAGCTCTTCCTGGTCGAACTTGACGGTGCGCATCGCCGAGCTTGGGACCGCCGGTCTATCTATATAGGACTTCCGCGGCGGCGGCACCGGCGTGACGGAGGAGCGCGGCGTCACGGGGCCCCAGAGGGCTCCGGCGAGTTCGGCGGCGTCGCGGTCCCTTGGGCCTGCGGGGCGTCCACGAGCGGTCGCAGGGAGCTCCAGCGCGGGGCTTCGACGCGGGCCCACCAGTCATGCCGGTCGAGAAGCTCCGCATTGAGCCCCGCCCTGCCCGCGGCCCGTACGTCGCTCCAGAAGAGAGGTCCGACGAACATCGTGCGCTTGCGCGGGACCCCGAGCTTCTCCACCGCCGCACGGAACGCGACCGGATCCGGAAAGCCGGCCGTGCCGGCCGCCGGCTCGATGAACAGGGAATCGGGGATCGTCGAACGTTTCATCGACCATCGGACGACCTCGGCGGGAAGGGAGCTCACGACGCCGACCTTCACCCCCCGGGTGAGGAGGGCGCCGAGCGAGGGGAGGGCATCCGGGAACGCCTCGACCTCATTCGTCGGCTTCAGGAATCGGCCCACGACCGCCTCGGTCTCGGCGTCCGGCAGGGGGTGGCCCGCGATCGCCGCGAGCGTCTCCTTGAGATGGCCGCGGTACGCTTGGGCGTCCGGGAGAGCGCTGCCGCCGGTGAGCGCCAGCCATCGGCGCCGGTCCCAGCCGAGCACCGAGCGCTTGATCGCCGCCCGGGCGCTGCGTTCGGAGAGCATCGGGCCTCTCGGTCGCCACGCCCACTGCCAGTGCGAAAGCGTCTGCCACGGGACGAGCCCGTCCTCCAGCATGATCAGCACCGCCGAATACGGCGGTACGCTCGGGGTCGCCACGGTCGACCCGGCCTAGCCCCGACCGGTCTTCTGCAGCTCGAGAAGGTCCTCGGTGGAGACCTTCTCGCCCTTCTTCAGCCGCGCCAAGAAATCCTCCTCCTTCGGAGGCTCCTCGGTCGCCCAGCGCGTCGGGACGTGACCCCCCCGCGCCGCGTAGAGCATCTTCTCGAGGTCCCGGACCTCCTCGATCGCCGCGATGTGGGAGCGGTGCTCCTCGTCCGCGGCTGCCTTTACCTCGATGAGCTTCGCCTGGATGTCATCGGCCTGCCGGCGAAGTTCGTCGACGCCCTCGTAGAGGCCGACCATCGTCTCGTGCTCCTTCTGCGCCTCCTCGGCGAGGCCCCCGACGGCGGCGTGGTGCTTCTCGGCTTCGGCGCGCGCCTCGTTGAGCGCGGTCGTCGCCTTCTCGATCTCCGGGTCCTGACGGAACTGGTCGTCCTGGTCGCGGATCCCGGCCTCGAGTCGCTTCATCTCCTCGATGAGCCGCTTCTCCTGGTCGGGGGTGTGCGCGGTGGTCATGTGGCGGAACTCGAGCTCCTTGAGCTCCTTGCGGAGTCGCCAGACGGGGACCGCTCCCTGGCGGGGCGGGCGGGCGCGCTTGAGCTCCTGGACCTTGTCGCTCGTCTCCTGGAGCTTGCGGTTCCACTCTTCCCGGAGCCGCTTGGCTTCCCGGACCTGGTCGTTGAGGTCGTCGCGGTGCCGCCGGTGCTCCTGCGCCTCCGAGCTCTTTGCGTGGAGCTCGTCGATGATCTGGGCGCGCTTCTCCGCGACCTCTCGGGCTTCGGCGTTGAGCTTGTCGCGTTTGGCCCGGTGGCCGTCCGCCCGCGCGTTCGACTCCGCGCGCTTTCGTTCAAGCTCTTCGGTCGCGTCGGTCAAGGGGCACCACCGGAGGAGTCCAACACCCCGGGGGGATGATTCGAATTGAGGGGGCCATATAAGCGCTTCCGAGGGCGCAGAGGCGAACACCGGCACGGTGGCGAGTGGCCGTTACGCCCGGCCGGCGCAGCAAGAAACCCGGCGCCGCGTCCTTTCATCGCCGTCCCCGGCCGCCGGAGCCGCCCGCACCGCTTCGAGTCCCGCATCATCCATATATCGCTCTCCCCGGTTGAATCCGCTTCGTGGAGGAGATCGGCCGCATCTTCGGCGATGTGGGGCTCGGCCTCTTCCAGCTCAACCTGAGCTCCCCGGTGGAGCGGGGGGAGTACCTCGCCGTGGACGATGAAACCCATGGGCGAGTTCTCTGCCAGCTCGACAACCTGCTGAGGAAGAGCGACCTCGACCTCGAGCGGGCCGGGACGATGCATGAGGGGAGCGACACACCGATCCACGAGCGCCTCCTCGGGACGGCGACCATCATCGGGTATCGGAACAACCAGGGGATCGTTTGCATCCCGACGATGCCGTTCCGTCCGGGCGCCCCGGTGTTCCGGGCCGAGGAGCCGCTGATCGCGGCCATCCTGGGGATCGGCAAGCATTCGGCGGCGGGAGCGTACGTGGGGCTCTTGCGCGGCCACTCGCTGAAGGTCGAGCTCGACATCAACCAGCTCGTCCAGCGGCACGTGAGCGTCCTGGCGAAATCCGGAGGAGGGAAGAGCTACCTTCTCGGCGTGCTGGTCGAGGAGCTGCTCCGCCACAAGGTCACCTCCGTCATCATCGACCCGCACGGGGAGTACGGGTCGCTCCGGATCCCGGCGGAGGAGAACGGGGTCCACGCCCGCTTCAGCGTGCAATCCCAGGGTTTCCCGAAGCAGATCCAGGAGTTCTCGCCGGACGTCTCCCTCAACCCGAGCGCGAAGCCTCTCACCTTCTCGCTGCGCGGCATCGACCCGAGGGATCTCTTGGTCTTCCTCGGCCTGACCAACGTAAAGCAGTACCTCACGCCGCTGCGCACGTTGCTCGAGGAGGTGAGCGCCGCGAACCCGGAGTTCTCCGTAAAGGACCTCGCCCGGGCCGCCGAACGCAAGGCGGAGCCGGTCTTCGACCAGCTGCACGACCGCCTCGACTACCTCGAGGAGACCCGCATCCTGGGGCCGAAGGGAACGAGCCTCAACGACCTGGTCCACAAGGGGGAAGCGACGCTGATCAACCTCAAGGGGGTCGCCCCCGACATCCAGGAGATCGTCGTCGCCCGACTCGCGCTCACGCTCTTCGACAACCGCAAGAAGGGAAAGATCGGGCCGCTGTTCCTCGTCATCGAGGAGGCGCACAACTTCGCCCCCCAGCAGGGGGCCGTCGCCTGCTCGAGGATCCTGAAGAACGTCGCGAGCGAGGGCCGCAAGTTCGGCCTCGGCCTGTGCGTCGTCACCCAGCGGGCGGCGCGCATCGACAAGAGCGTGCTCTCGCAGTGCAACACGCAACTGATCCTGCAGGTGACCAACCCGCTCGATCTCAAGGCGATCGCGCAGTCGATCGAGGGATTGACGCCGGGAATGACCGAAATGATCCAGTCGCTACCGGTCGGTGTCGCGCTCGTCACCGGCGGCGGCTACCACACCCCGCTGTTCCTCGAGGTCCGGCCCCGGGCGACCAAGCACGGCGGCGAGTCGGTCAAGATCGTCGACAACTGACGACGCGATCCGGGCCGAGCGGTCTCAGCGCCCGGCGTCCAGCAGGTAGCGGGTGACCAGTCGGACCCCGAAGGCCGTCGCCCCGGGGTTCTGGTACGCCGGCTGGTACTTGCGCGTCGTGGCGTTGGTGTACGCGGGCCCGGCGATATCGAGATGCGCCCACGGCGTCTTCCCGACGAACGTCTCCAAGAAGGCGCTCGCCGTCAGCACCCCGGCCGGCGGGATCTCGGTCGAGTTGCGCACGTCCGCGAGGTCGCTCTTCACGAGCTCGCGGTGGTAGTCGGTGAGCGGGAGGCGCCAGAGCGGCTCGCCGGTCGCCGCCGAGGCGTCCAAGAGGCCGCGGGCGAGCCGGTCGTCGGTCGACACGACCGCCGCCGTGTCGTCGCCCAGGGCGACGACGCACGCTCCCGTGAGCGTCGCGAGGTCGATCACCTCGTCCGGGTGGTGCTTGTCGACGACGTAGCCGAGCGCGTCGGAGAGGACGACGCGTCCCTCGGCGTCCGTGTTCAGGATCTCGATCGTCTTGCCGTTGTAGGAGCGCACGACGTCCCCGGGGCGATAGGCCGACGGACCGGGGAGGTTCTCGGCGCACGCCATCACGCCGACGACCTTCGGCGGCGCCTTGAGGAGGGCCGCCGCCCGCATGATCCCCATCACCGCGCACGCGCCGGACTTGTCGAACTTCATGTCGCCCATGTGCAGCGCCGGTTTGAGCGAGATCCCCCCGGAGTCGAAGGTGATCCCCTTGCCGACGACCGCGACGGTCTTTCCGCTGCGCGCCCCGCCGGCGTACTCGAGGACGATCATGCGGGGGGGATGGATGCTCCCGCCGCCGACGCCCAGGATCCCGCCGCATTTCATCTCGGCGAGCTTCTCCTCGTCGAAGACAGTGACCTTGATCCCGACCTCCTTGCCCATCCGCTTCGCCTCCTCGGCGAGCCAGGCGGGGGTCGCGGTGTCGGCCGGAACGTTGGCGATGTCGCGGGTCCACAGGACGCAGTCGAGCAGCGTGAGCTCCTGCTCTAAGGCCTTCTTGAGCGCGGCCTCCTCGCGGGTGAACCCGTCACCGAGGAAGATCGTCGCCTCCTCGACCCGACTGTCGCGGGTCGACTTGTACTTCATGAACTCGTAGCCGCCGAGCATCGCGCCGTCGGCGAGCGCCCTAACCGCGGCCTCGCTCGTGACCCGCTCGGAGACGAAGGAGGGAAGCCGGAACCCGACCGTGCGGACCCCCTTGCCCTTGAGTGAACGGACCGCCTCCGCGGCGGCCCTTCGGACGGTGTCGGCGTCCACGGAGGAGGCGCCCCCCAGACCGATCAGGATGACCCGGCCCTTGCCGTCGGGTCGGTGGACGACCGTGAGCTCCTTGCGCTTGCCCGTAAGCTCCCGGCGGGTCCACGCCGGGGCGAGCAGACCGCCGGCCGCCTGCTCTTCCTTGGCGAGGTTGCGGGGGAGCGCCTCGTCCTTGGCGGAGCGCTCGAAGACGCCGCTCACCGAGGCGTCGACGGAACCTACAGTAGCCTCTCGGCGGTCGAGCTGGAGCTTCATGCGCTCCAGGGGATTCAGAACGTTGGTCTTAGCTTCTGCCGGTCGATGCGGATGCCGCCCGGCGTCAGGCAGATCAGGTTCTTGGCGATCCCGGCCACGTCGCCGCCCGTGTCCTTGGCGACGTTCTTGAGGTCCACGCTCATCCGGCGGACCGCCATCGGGTCGTTCGCGATCGAGGTGTAGTCGATGATGATGACGTCACCCTGGTAGGCGAGCTTGGAGACGTGGTGGAGGTCCTCGAAGCGAAGGATCTCGGCCATCTTGATCGACGCGTGGGCTCCCGCAAAGTTGTCCGCCTCGTCCTCGAAGCCCATCGTGCCCAGGTCGAGGAATGAGCCTTCCTCGAGGGTGTCGGAGCCGTGGTGGCGGCGGAGAATTCCTTTCTTGTTCATCATGAGCCGGTGGCCTCCTTGCCAGACGTTTCTGAGGAGGGCTCACCTCTTAAGCATGCCGTTGGAGGAGAGCCCGGAGTCGGCGGCCCGGTGCCCTTGACGGGAGGGGGCGGAGTCGGTGTCCCTGCGGTCCGTGCCCTGCCGGCTTCGGGCGGGGACGCTCGCCATGGCGGTCCGGGGGACCCTCAGGCAGAGCGTGACCCGGTAGACGTCGCGGCCGTCCTTGCGGCCGTAGAGGGTCGCCGACTCCTTGAGCGTCCCCCCGATCTTCGTCTTCATCAGCCGGGCAAGACCCCGGGCGGCGATCGTCTCCGAGAGGTAGAAATCCCACCCCTCGGGAAGCTCCTCGCGCCAAGAGAGCGCCTTTCGCATCTCCGCCCGAGCCTGGGGGATCGCCCGGTCCCACAGGCCGGCGAGCCGCTCCCTGAGCTCCCGGGCCGACTCCTTCGGTGGGCCCGGTTCCGAGCGGAGCTGGATGACGGCCGTGTAATAGTGCCCGGTGCGGCGGCTGCAATCCTCGCAGTTCCGGTGGTCGACCTTGACGATGAGCTTGACGAGCACGGTGCGCTCGGTGCCGCGGAACCTCACCAGGACGGCCCCCTCGAGCTCGCGTTGGAGCGGGTTCGAACCGGTCTCGGTCCACACCACCTTGCGGATCCCGACCTCCTCGTGCGGCTCGAGGAACGGGGCGAGGTCCTCGGGGGTCAGCAGCGTCGAGGAGCCGGCTCCCTCCCAGTGCTGTCCGATCCTTCGGGAGCCGCATGTTGGGCAGATGACGACGGTCGGTCGCTCCTTCGACCGGACGAGCGGATTGTTCTTCACGTAGCAGTCCGGGCACAGGCCGTCGGCGATCGCCACGTCCGAGCGCCCGCAGAGGACGCAGAATTCTGCCCCCACGCTCCGCCTACTCGGTCACCGTGAAGATCTCGGCGTGGGGGACCCCCCCGAGGAGGCCGGTGCCGCCCTCCGCGACGAACCCGTGGGCGTGGGCGAGCGCGAGAACCCTCGGACCGAGGAGGTTCGCCGACGTCGCCTTGCCGAGCGCCCAGAGGAGCTCCTCCTCCGAGACCGCCCGCTCCCCGTAGAAGAAGGAGGTGATCTGCACGGTGCGTCCGGCGCTCCCCACGGGTAGGGCACGGCCGATCAGCTCCTCGTCGCACGCCGCGACGACGACTTCCGCGCGGACCCGGTGGATCCGCATGACGATACCGTTGGCCATCGCCCCTGCCACCTTCTCGCGTCAAACGTTCAGGGAGCCTAATGAGCGCAACGGGGGGCGGGCGCCGCAGTTTCCCCGCGGTAGTGGCGGGCCAGACTGCTCCCTCGGTGACTTCGGGGCTCGATCGCGTTCCTAGGGGAGATTCCCCCGGCCAGCATCTCTCATGGTCGGTGGGCGACCTCGTGGTACATCGTGGGGTCCGTGGGGGCGACCGGCCCCGTGGTAAGCGGGACAGGACGAGACACTACGAACGAGCAGGAACGACGACCCAACTGGCCGGCATTCGGAGGCGGTCGCCAGCGCGCCCCTCTCCTGCGAGCGGGTAACGTGGGCCGCTAGAAGCGGACCAGCTGCCAATGGCCCGGACGGCTCTCCATGACCTCGCCCTGGTTGCGCAGCGCGTGGAACAGCGCCTCCGTCCGGGCCGGGGGCACTCCCTGGCGGTCGGCCTGCGCCTTGAGCTCGTCGAGCGAGAACGTCCCGTCCTTCTGGTCCTGGAGGGCGCGCATGATCTCGTAGAGCACCTCCATCCGTTCCCGCTGGCTGTGGCTGACGCCGGTCGTCACGACGTCGATGTCGAGCTTGCCTTCGGCGGTGGATACGCGGCGCAGGAAACTGTCGACGACCCGGGTCGCCCGCTGGGCGTCCTCGATCCCGACGACCGGGCTCAATCGCGCTTTCGCCGCGGCCTCGGAGAGGCGGACGAGCGCTTCGAGCTGACGCGCGGTGATCGGGACCGGGGCGTCCGGCTCCTCCCCCTGCTTGCGGACCTTGACGTAGTAATCCTCGAGCGCCTCGAGCGCTTCGTTGGAGAGCACCGGCCGCACCGCCCGCTTGGCGTAGGCGACGTACTGCTGGAGGAACTCCGGAGGGAACGGGGCCGAGCTGGCACCGGTGGGCGTCGAGGCACCGAAGCGCGCCTCTCGGGCCTCCCCCTCCTGGTGCGAGAGCAGGATCCGGTTGGCGAGGATCCGGTCCTTCGCCTGGTCGGGCTTGTCCTGGATCGAGTAGATGACATCGAATCGCGAGAGCAAGGTCGGAGGAAGGTCGATCTGCTCGGAGATCGTCCGGTCGGGGGTGAACCGACCCCACTTCGGGTTCGCGGCGGCGAGCACCGGGCATCGGGCGTTCAGGGTCGCCGTGATGCCGGCCTTCGCGATGGAAACCGTCTGCTGCTCGAGCGCCTCGTGCATCGCCGAGCGGTCTTCCGGGGTCATCTTGTCGAGCTCGTCGACGACCGCCATCCCTCCGTCCGCGAGCACCAGCATGCCCGCCTCGAGCATCCACCGCCCGCCGCCGAAGTCGTCCTTGACCGCGGCCGCGGTCAATCCCGCCGCGGTCGCGCCCTTGCCGCTCGTGTAGAGCCCTCTTGGGGCGACCTGGGCGACGTAGCGCAGGAGCTGGCTCTTCGCCGTCCCCGGGTCACCGACCAGTAGGACGTGGATGTCGCCGCGGATCCGGATCCCGTCCGGCTGGTGCTTTTCCACCCCGCCGAACAGCTGGAGGGCGATCGCCTCCTTCTCCTCCTCCATCCCCTTGATCGTGGGGGCGAGCGAGAGCACGATCTTGTCGACGACCTGGGGATCGCCCTTGAACTTGAGGATCGCACGCTCTTCCTCCTCGGAGATGGCGATCTCGTCGTACTCCCGCTGCTTGTACTCGAGCGAGTTGCCGAGGAGCATCAGGTCAAAGGTCGTGCTGCGCACGACGCCGGTCCGGGACGCGCTCGCCCTCTGCAGGCTCTTGAGCGTCCCCGTGACGATGAGCCGGTTCCCCGGGATCACGTTGCCGGTCAGGTCCTCCGTGAGCAGGACCGCGAGCCCCTGCGGATGGGCACCGCCCTTGAGGCTCTCGGGGTTCTCCTGGATCTCGATCCGCTGGGAGTCGACGTAGGTCGATTTCTCCGGGAGCAGGCGGAATCGGGTGCGGCCCGCGGGCTTCCCGCAGTGCGGGCACTCGAGCGGCTCGCGCATCACCGGCGAGTTGTCCTCCTGCGGCTCCTCGACCTCGGCGCGGCAGGCCAGGCAGGAGAACATCGCGACCCGGATCTGGGGTCTCACCTCGGTCACTTTCCGGACGATGCCGTCGATCGCGAGGAACCGGTTGAGGTCGGACTCGCGGATCTCCCGGATCAGACGGCGGGCGGTCGCCGGGAGGCCGAAGACCCTCAGGCGCAGCGACTCGGCTTCCGGCATGGAGACCGGAAGCAGCTCGCGCATCGCCCGCATCCCGCTCGTGAGCACCTCGTCCGGGCGCTCGAGCAGTAGGTCGGCGAGCGCGATGTCGGCGTGCTCGAGCAGCGAGAACTTGACGTCGAGCGATTGCTCCTCGGGGATGCGGTCCGCGATCTCGAGCACGCGCGAGCGAAGCTCCCCCTCCTCGAGGACCGCGACCCACCGGCCGACGAGCTCGGGGAGCGCGGGGAGCGTCCGTGCGGCGGCGACCATCGAGCCTCTCCTACGGCTCCAGCCGGTAGCGGTCGCGGGGGAAGAGGCGGGTCTCGCGGATGTTCGGCACCCCGGAGAGGACCTGGACGAACCGGTCGAGCCCGAAGCCGAAGCCGCCGTGGGTGGGCATCCCGAAGCGGAACGCCTCGAGGTATCCGGGGAACGCCTCCGGGGCGAGCCCGGCGGAACGGATGTTCTCGGTGAGCTTCTCCACGCGGTGCTCCCGGGGGCCCCCGCTCGCGAGCTCGAGATGCCCGTGGTAGAGGTCGAAGTAGCCCGTCCTCGACGGGTCGTCGTCCCGTCGCCACGCGTAGAACGTCTGCGCCTTCACCTTCGTCGGGAAGTCGGTGATGAAGTAGTACGGGCTCCCGTGATTCGCCATGACGAGCTCGCCCAAGCGCTTCTCGTCGTCGGTGCCGAGGTCCTGGGAGGCTCCCGGTCGCGAGAGCATCCCCTCGACCTCGTCGAAGGAGAGGCGTGGGAAGGGGAGCTTCGGCTCGAGAAGGTTCGCGCCGAGCGGGTTCCCGGTCGTCTCGAGGCGGCTGCGGGCGGACCTCAGGGTGTCGGCGACTACCCCCTCGAGCACCTTGCGGATCTCCTCGGGCCCGTCGATGAACGACATCTCCGCGTCCACGCTCGAGAACTCCGTCATGTGCCGTACCGTGTCGGACGGCTCGGCGCGGAACGCCGGGGCGATCTCGAAGACCCGCTCGAAGCCGGCGGCGATGAGCATCTGCTTGTAGAGCTGCGGGCTCTGCGCGAGATACGCCCGGGTCTCGAAGTAGTCGACCCCGAAGAGGGTC
>JAKIWY010000034.1 GCA_022749835.1 Thermoplasmata archaeon
CCACGTCGCTGGCGCACCTCGTCGCGGAGTATGAGGCCGGCACCACCGAAATCGACGACGACCACGTCATCGAGTTCATCGAAAAGACCGGCGACTCGCTCGGAGAGAGGACCGGCCCCGCCTGGTGGGTCGGCAGGTCGATGGAGTGCAGCTGCCCCCGGCGATTGGCGTTCAGCCCGAGCAGCAGGTGCATCGAGGAGACCCCCGAGGAGACCCCGGTCTCGATGACGTGGGCGGGCCGGATTAGGCGAACGATGGCATACAGCTCGAAGGGGGCACGGAACTGGGCATAGAAGTCCCGGCCGTGGGAGAGGTGGGCGCCATGGACCGTCCGCTCGAGTTCGACCTTTTCGCCGAGCTCCCCCAGCACTTGCTGAAGTTCGTCCGGGTCGGCCCCCGAGAGACGACCGAGCCAGCGCATGTCGGGTACGGAGCGGGGGTCCCCCAGCGCGCGGGCGGCTCGGTTCGCGCCGGCCGGCGGGGTAGCGGGACGGGTCACGAACGGCCCGAGCGGGTTCCCCTAATTCACCTTGGGGGGGAGGGCGGCCGTCGTCTTGGGGACGAGGTGGGCGGTGCGGATGTTCAGCCGGAACGCCCCGCCTCCCTCTTCCCTTTCGCCGACATCGATCTCGATCCGCTGCGCAAAGAACGGAGCATCCACGACGAGCGTCTCGTACTCGCCACCCTCCCCGGCGACGTTCACCTTTCGCAACTCCCGGGAGAGACGCGAGATCTCCTCGAGCAGCGGGACGTCGAGCCGTCGGCCGAGGAGCGAGCGGCCGAGCGGCTCGGCGGCGAGGTGCACCATTCGGATGTCGAGTCCGGCGGCGATCTCCTCGCGCACGACCTGCTCCGGGTCGACCCTCCAGAGCGGGGTGAACAGGCGCCGGCCGAGGTCGAAGGTGACGCGGTGGAGCCGTGCCCATTGGAACGACGAGGCGATCGCGCCGGCGATCACGGTTCCGCGGTCGTTCTCGAGCGCCGTCTGGAGGGCCTTCGCCTCCTCCTCCTCCCCGGTTCCCTCGACCGCGAACTCTCGGTACCGCTTCCCCCACGCCTCGGCCTGGAGCCGGACGTGGGAGAGGTTGGGGGTGTGGAACAACAGGGAGTCCGGGTCCGACGGTCGGAGGACGAGCAGTTCGTCGACCGGCATCCCCTGGGTCTCCGCGAGGTACGCCGAGTAGAGGGAATCCTTCCCGCCGGAGACTAGCGCTGTGGTCGTCATGGGGTTTGGCCGGTCAGAGGTCGAGACCCGTGTGCCAGCGGTCGTAGAGAGTCTCGAGGGGAACGTCGGCGAGCGCGGGTCCTCCCCAGCGGAGCAAGGCCCCACCGGTGGTGACAGTTCCGAGCCTTCGGCAGGAGAGGCCGGCGAAGCGGCGCTCGAAGGGGGGGACGTTCTCCGAGGGGACCTCGAGCACCCAACGGGACCGCCCTTCGCTCGCGAGCGCGAGACCGGCATCCGAAAGCCCGGTCGCCGCGAGGTCGACGTCGAACCCGAGGCCGCCGCCGAACGCCATCTCTGCGAGCGTCACGGCGAGCCCCCCGTCCGAGATGTCGTGAGCGGCGCTGTGGAGTCCCTTCTGTCCGCTGCGCACGATGCGCTCCCCGAGCCGACGGACGGTCCGTGGGTCCGTCCGCGGGACCGGCTCGCGGAGGGTCCCGGTCAGCCGGCGGTAGAGCGAGCCGCCGAGCTCGGGGGCGCTCTCCCCGACAAGGTAGAGCGCATCTCCGGCCCGTTTGAGGTCGCTGGTGACGGCACGTCGGAGGTCGTCGAGAAGCCCCGTCGCCATCAGCACCGGGGTCGGAAGGATCGCCTCGCCCAGCCCGCCGTTGTACAAGCTCACGTTGCCGGAGGGGACCGCGAAGCCGAAGCTCCTGGCCGCCCGGGCGAGCCCATCGACCACGGCCGACAAGTCGCCGAGAACCCCCGGGTCCTCGGGATTGCCGAAGTTCAAGCAGTTCGTGAAGGCGTCCGGCCGAGCGCCCACCGCGTACAGGTTCCGGGCGGCCTCCTCGACGGTCCACTCGCCCCCGCGCTGGGGATCGAGGGCGCACGCCCACGGTTGCGAGGCGGTCGTGACCGCGAGACCCTTCCAGCTGGTGGACCGGGGGCGCAGCACGCTCGCATCCCCGTGGCTCGGCGACTCGACGCGCCCCTGCAGGGACTTGACGACGGTCCGGCCCTGCACCTCGTGGTCGTAGACGCGGATCACCGGTTCACGCGAGACGGAATCCGGCGCGAGCACGAGCAGCTCGAGGAGCTTCTCCACCGGTTCGCCCGGCGCCGGGCCCCCGCGACCCTTTGGCGGGGAGCGCCGGCGGGTCGGCCGGCGGAGGAGGGGCGGGTCGACGCGGAATCGGAGCAGCAAGTCCGCCGCCGGCTCACCGTGCCAGCGCAACTCCTCACGCCCGGAGTCGGTGACGGCTCCGATATCCGTCGCCGGGACGTCGTAGCGCTCGAAGATTCCCCGCGCGGTCTCGAGGTCGCGGGGCGCGACGTCGAGCAGCATCCGCTCCTGGGATTCGGAGATCCAGACCTCCCAGGGTTGGAGGTCGGGCTCGCGCAAAGGCACCCGGTCGAGCTCGATGCGCGAGCCGAAGCCCCCGGCGTGGACGAGCTCGCCGGAGGCGCTCGCGAGGCCCCCTCCCCCGAGATCCTTCGCGCCGCGAACGAGTCCTCGGTCGAACGCCTCGAGGCAGGCGCGGATCACCGGATCCTTCATGATCGGGTTTCCGAGCTGGACTGCGCCGCGGGACTCCGCCTCGCTTCGCTCCGTGAGCTCCTGCGACGCGAAGGCAACGCCGCCGATCCCGTCGCGTCCCGTCAGGCCGCCGACCAGGAGCAGGCGGTCCCCCGCTCGGGCCGCTCGGTTCGGGATGAGGCGGGAGTTCGGCAGGAGCCCGACGCATCCCACGTTGACGAGCGGGTTGACCGTGTACGAGGGGTCGAACGAGATGCTCCCGCTGATCGTCGGGACGCCCACGCGGTTTCCGTAATCCCGGATCCCGGCGACGACGCCCTCGGCGAGGTACCGGGGGCTCTTCACCCCCTTGGGTACCCGCTCGGCCGGCGGGGAAAGCGGACCGAAGAAGAGCGGGTCCGTTAGGGCGATCGGCTTGCCACCGACCGCGAGCACGTCCCTCAGGATGCCGCCGATACCGGTGGCCGCGCCCCCGTACGGCTCGACCGCCGAGGGGTGGTTGTGCGATTCGATCCTCAGCGCATAGGCCCATCCGTCCTCGAACCGCATCACACCGGCGTCCCCCGTGCCGAGGACTCGGGAGGACGGGTGCAGGCCGGAGAACGAGCGTCGAAGGAAGACTCGGGAACTCTTGTAGCTGCAGTGCTCGCTCCAGCTCTGGGCGATCCCCGACAGCTCGACGTCCGTAGGGTCCCGTCCTTCGGAGCGGTAGTGAGCCACTAGGCGAGCCAGCTCGGGGGAGCTGAACCCGAGGCCTCGGGCCCTGGAGAGCTGATCGAGGGCCCGAGGCGTCTTTCCGAGGATCGGGACGACGCGGACCTCGTCGGCCCAATCTCGCCGGGCGGCCCGGAGAACCTTCGCCATATCGTCAGTCGCCGAGGGTGGTGATGGTCACCCGATGGATCACCGGATTAGCCAACAGTCGGTCGACCGCTCGCTCGGCGAGAGCCTTCGCCTTTTGACGAGGGATTCCCTCGAACGATAGGGTGTAAACCCGGGCTGTGGAGACCGATTCGACCTCGGGAACGTCGAGCAATCGCAGCGACTTCTGGATGCTTTCGGACTCGGCGTCCATGATCCCGGGCTTGAGCTCGACCCGGACTTCGACCCGGACGCGGCGCGCGCGCTCTCCCACGTCTGTCCCGGGCCTTCGAACGGTGCGTTCTTGATAAGGCTAGGCCGGCAACGCCGGTCGGCTCGCCCTTCTCCCCGAGTCGTGGTCCATCGGGAATTTCGCGGGCCGGAGCCGGGACCCGGATTCTCGAGGGAACAACGAGGGTCCCGCCGTTTCCCGTTCTCAGTAGAAGCCGGCGCCGACCATGCAGACCGAGGCGATCAGCAGCAGGATGAGGGTCAGAACGGACGTCACGGTCGCCATCTTCAGTGTCTTCGGGAGCTCCGCCGGCGGCTCATGCTTGCCGGAGGCGACCATCTCGCGGACCAGGCGAACCGCCTTCAGCTGAATCGGGACGGCGAGGAACTCGGATTCGACGAAGGCAGCGAGAGCGAAGGCGACACCCACCGACAGGTCGACCCCGTAGAAGGTGGAGGGGTTGAGGAGCCCCAGGCCGCCCATGTTGAACAGGAGGAGTGCACCAAAGAGGACGGTAAGCCCGGCGAAGATCTGGAAGAAGCGGACCACACCCGGGACGACCTTCACCAGGAACTCGCCCGAGCTTGCCGGCGAGAGCTTGGACAACGCGGGTGCGACGACAAAGCCGAAGACGATCCCGCCTCCCAACCAGCCGATCGCCGAAACGATGTGAGCCCACGCGAGGATCCAGGTAACCAGCATGCCAAACCAACCGCGGCCTGCGACGGGGGCGTCTATTTAGCGGCTTGGGACTCCCCGCGCTGACCCATGCCGCCCGGTTCGAGCTCCCCCCGCGCCACCCCGAGTTACCGGGAATCTCTTCCCCGCCGATGCGCAGCCAAACCCTAAATAGGGGTCCTTTTTGGCCGCACCGGCGCGGGGGGGCGGAGCCATCGATGGAAGAGCTCATCTGCAGCGTAGAATTTCTTCGTGGACCCTCCGAAGTCGTCGCCCGTGTCTCGAGTGAAGCGGGGGGGGTCCGGGAGTACCGGGCACCGACCACGACAGCCGTGATCGACCAGGTGATCAACGACCTCCAAGAGGAGTTCGAGTCCGCCCCGGCGGCCTAGTCGCGTCGCACGACGACGGGCATTCGGAGTTGCGGGTCCAGTCGGGGCAGGTCTAGGTTAGGAAGGAGGAAGCTCATGGAACATCCGACGCCCGGAAAGCCGCCGGTCAGCCATGCCGTGGAAAGCGCCTTCACCAAGGTCTGGGGCGACGACCACGTTGTAGCCCTCATTGCGCTCAAGGTCGAGACGAGCGAGGCCGATGGCGTCGCCTCCGAAGCGGCGAAGTTTCCCGAGGTGGCGGACGTCTACCTCGTCACCGGTGACACCGACATCTTTCTCAAGGTCCGCTTCCCGCATTACGAGGAGCTCAAGGAGTTCGTCCTGCACCGCCTTCCGACCGTCAAGGGGATCCGGGAGACGAAGACACTGCTCGTCGTCACCGCCTACAAAGAGGCCGGGGAGACCCGCCGCGCATGAGGTCGAGCACCGCGCCCGCCCCACCGTCCCCCGCCTCGGTCCCCTCGGGAACCCCCTTTCCCATCGACGCGAAGGGGCTCGGGCTCCAGAAGATCGTTGATTCGCTCCACCAGCTCGCGGAGGACGGCTCGGTCCCCCGAAACGTCCGGCGCGGGGCGCAGAGCGCGAAGGACGAGCTCAGCCGTCCGCGCACCGCGCTCGACATGCGCATCTCGAGCGCGGTCCACACGCTGGACGACCTCGCCAACGACCCGAACGTGCCGACCCACGGACGGACCGCGATCTGGTCGATCATCTCCAGCCTCGAGAGCTTCCAGTGAGTGGCGCGAGGGTTAGCTTGAAATACGAACCGTCGGTCCCAACGACCCGGAGCGGTCGAGGGCCCGTAGCTCAGGTAGGTCGGCTGCTCGCTAACGCCGGCAGCCCTACAAAGAGCAACTGGCTTTTAACCAGTTGGTCGGGGGTTCGAACGCGAGGCTCGGCGGCTCACCCGCCGTCTCGCCGGATGTCCCCCCGGGCCCGTTCCGCTCCCCAGGAGTCCACATGAGTCCGGCCGTAAAACGGCACAAGAAGCCGACGAAGCGAGAGGTCGCCGCCGCCGCGGCAGCGGCCGCCGCCGCTCGGCCGTTCAACCCGCACCACCTCGTCCCCAAGCACGAGCTCATGAGCGAGGAGGAGAGCCGGAAGACGTTCGAATTGCTCGGCACCGCCCCCGAACGACTCCCCAAGATCCTCACCAACGACCCCGGCCTTCGCACCGACCCCAAGTACATCGCCGCCCGCGAGGCGCATGAAGTCCTCGCCGGACGACTGGTCCGGGTCCGCCGTCCGTCGCAGACCGCCGGCGAGGCGATCGCCTACCGGCTGCTCATCTCCTCCGTGGGGGAGTGATCCATCTCCATGCGCGAGATCGTAGACGCCTTCTTCCGGGAGCGTTCCATCGTCAACCACCACCTCGCGAGCTTCAACGACTTCCTGCCGACGAACGACAATCCGAACAGCCGGATGCAAAGGATCGTCGACGACGCGCGGGTGAGCGAAGACTCGACCGAGCGCGGGATCATCCGGCTCGACGTCCAGAAGACGAAGAGCTCGATCTACGTGCGCGTCGGGCGGCGCCGCGACCCGAGGACCGGGCTCGTCAGCCCGTCGTCCGAGCCGACGATCTTCGTCGGGCTTCCGTTCGTCAAGGAGCCGGTCGGCTCGAAGCCGACGCTCACCCCGATGGAGGCGCGGCTTCGCAACCTCACCTACCAGGCACCGATCTACCTCAATGTCACCGTCGTCGAGAACGGCGTCGAGCGGGCCCCTGAGCAGGTGCACATCGGCGACCTGCCGATCATGGTCAAGAGCCGGCCGTGCAATCTTCACCGAGCGAACATCGAGCGCGATTCGAACTTCCCGCTCTCCGACGAAGAGTACCGGATGAAGCTGGTCGAGTACGGGGAGGATCCGCTCGACCCCGGCGGCTACGCGATCATCGGCGGCACGGAGCGGGTCATCATCAGCCTCGAGGACCTGGCCCCGAACCGCATCTTCGCCGAGTTCAACGAGCGCTACGGCACCCCGATCGAGAGCGCCAAGGTGTTCAGCCAGCGCGGCGGCTACCGTTCGCTCACCGTCGTCGAGAAGAAGAAGGACGGAATCCTTCAGGTCTCGGTCCCCACCGCCTCTGGCCAGATCCCGCTGGTCATCCTGATGAAGGCCCTCGGGATGAAGAACGACGAGGAGATCTTCCAGGCGGTCTTAGGCGAGCTGCTTCCGCTGGACGAACCGTTCGTCCAGACGATGAAGCACCTTTTGAACGTCAACCTCGAAGAGTGCGTCTCGAAGAAGCTCTACCCGCCGGAGGGGATCCTCACGACGGAGGACGCGCTCCTCTACCTCGAGAAGAAGTTCGCGACCGGCCAGGCGAAGGAGTACCGGCAGCGCAAGGTCGACGGCATCCTCGACCGCTCGCTCCTCCCGCACCTGGGCGACACCAAGACGGACCGTCTGAAGAAGGCCCTCTATCTGGCCCGCATGGCGCGCACGGTTCTCGAGCTGAACCTCAAGGTCCGCGGCGAGGACGACAAGGACCACTACGCAAACAAGCGCCTGAAGCTCGCCGGCGACCTCATGGAGGACCTGTTCCGGGTGGCGTTCACGCTCCTCCTCAAGGACCTCAAGTACCAGCTCGAGCGCTCCTTCGCCCGCAAGAAGGACCTCAGGATCGCGAGCGCGATTCGCCCGGACCTTCTCACGCAGCGCCTCGTGCACGCGCTCGCCACGGGTAACTGGGTCGGTGGCCGAGCGGGCGTGAGCCAGGTGCTCGACCGGACCAGCCACATGTCGACGATGTCGCACCTGCGGCGGGTCACGAGCCCGCTCACTCGCACGCAGCCCCACTTCGAGGCCCGCGACCTTCACCCCACGCAATGGGGTAGGCTATGCCCCAACGAGACGCCCGAAGGGCAGAACTGCGGACTCGTCAAGAACTACGCGCTGTGCGTCGACGTCTCGGAAGGGACCGATGAGGAAGAGGTCACCCTCATCCTGCGCGACCTCAACACCCGCGAGATCGGCCCCGAGGTGTTCCAGGACTCCGGGTCCCCCCGCGGGCGACGCGCCTCCCGGGTCTACGTCAACGGGAACCTGATCGGGCTTCACTCCCAGCCCCTCGAGCTCGTCCGGGAGATCCGCGACCGCCGCCGCGCCGGCACCCTCTCGCCGACGCTCGGCGACAAGACCTACGAGATCAACGTCCGCTACGACGAGGAGATGAACGAGGTCGTCGTCCACTGCGACCAGGGCCGGCTCCGCCGCCCGCTCATCGTAGTGAAGGGCGGCGTGCCCCGCGTGACGCGCTCCGACCTGGACGAGCTGGGCCGCGGCACGTTGAGCTTCTCCGACCTCATCCGGCAGGGCAAGGTCGAGTGGCTGGACGCCGAGGAAGAGGAGGATTGCCTCATCGCGGTCGACCCGTACGTCCCGCCCGAGCGTTGCCCGAAGTGCGAGCGCGCGCTCTCGCGCTCGGACATCCGCTGGCTCACCGCCGGCGAGCGGAGCGAGAAGGCGATGGTCGAGTGCGGCCGCTGCCACGAGAGCTTCCCGACGGAGAACCTGCTCAGCGAGAAGCACTCGCACGTCGAGATCGACACCAACATGATGCTCGGCGTCTGCACGGGGCTCATCCCCTACCCCGAGCACAACTCGACCCCGCGCAACACGATGGGCAGCGCGATGGCCAAGCAGGCGCTCGGCGTCGAGTCGGTGAACTACCGGCGGCGCCCGGACACCCGCGGCCACCTGCTCCACTACCCCCAGGCGCCGCTACTGCGCACGCAGACGATGCGCTACGTCCACTTCACCGAGCGGCCCGCCGGTCAGAACTTCGTGGTCGCCGTGCTCTCCTACGAGGGGTACAACATGCAGGACGCCCTCGTGTTCTCCAAGGCGGCGATCGACCGGGGCCTCGGGCGATCGTCGTTCTTCCGGACGTACCGCGGCGAGGAGCGCAAGTATCCGGGCGGCCAGGAGGACCGCTTCGAGATCCCCCGGCCCGACGTGGCGGGGGCGCGGGTCGACACCGCCTACCGCAACCTGGCCGAGGACGGCCTCATCTTCCCCGAGCTCGAGGTGACGGAGGGCGACGTGCTCATCGGCAAGACGTCGCCGCCGAGGTTCCTCGAGGAGAAGACCGACCTGTTGACCCCGCAGAAGCGGCGCGAGACGAGCGTCACGGTCCGCTACGGGGAAGGCGGCTGGGTCGACAACGTGATCCTGACCGAGGGGGAGAACATCTCCAAGCTGGTCAAGGTCAAGGTCCGCAACCAGCGGGTCCCCGAGCTCGGAGACAAGTTCGCGAGCCGCCACGGGCAGAAGGGCGTCATCGGGCTCATCGTGCCGCAGGAGGACCTTCCCTACACGCGCGACGGCGTCACGCCGGACCTTCTCATCAATCCGCACGCCATCCCCTCGCGCATGACGGTCGCCCACGTGCTCGAGATGCTCGGGGGCAAGGTCGGCTCGCTCGAGGGCCGCACGATCGACGGCACGGCGTTCTCCGGGGAACGGGAGGAGGCGCTGCGCGAGAGCCTGAAATCGCTCGGCTTCCACCCGTCGGGCCGCGAGACGCTCTACGACGGCATGACGGGCCGGCGCCTCGAGGCGGAGATCTTCATCGGCGTGATCTACTACCAGAAGCTCCACCACATGGTCGCGGGCAAGATGCACATGCGCTCTCGAGGGCCGGTGCAGATCCTCACCCGGCAGCCGACCGAGGGGCGCTCTCGGCAGGGCGGTCTCAGGTTCGGTGAGATGGAGCGCGACTGCCTGATCGGCCACGGCGTCGCGATGGTGATCAAGGACCGACTGCTCGACGAATCGGACGGGACGATCCAGTACGTCTGTGGAAATCCGGAGTGCGGACACATCGCGATCCCCGACACGCGGGCGGGCTCGCTGCGCTGCCCGAGCTGCGGCAACACCTCGTCGATCTACCCGGTCGAGATGAGCTACTCGTTCAAGCTCCTCCTGGAGGAGCTGATCAGCCTCGGGGTCATCATGCGCCTTCAGCTCGAGGAGATGAAGTAGGAGGCACCCATGGCGCAAGGATTATCGAAGAGGATCAAGGGCCTCCAGTTCGCGTTCCTCTCCCCGGACGAGATCCGGCGGATGAGCGGCGTGAAGATCATCACGGCCGACACCTACGACGACGACGGGTACCCCATCGAGATGGGCCTCATGGACCTCCACCTGGGGGTCATCGAGCCGAACCTGCGCTGCCGGACCTGCGGCGGCCGGGTGAACGAGTGCCCGGGGCACTTCGGGATCATCGAGCTCGCCATGCCGGTCATCCACGTCGGCTACGCCAAGGAGATCAAGCGCCTTCTGCAGGGGACCTGCCGGGCCTGCGGACGGATGCTTCCGGATGCGCCGTCGGCGCGCTCGGAGTCCGCGGCCGATGCGGACGAGCCGCCCGCCCCGAGGACCAGAGAGGCGAAGGAGGAGCGCGTCTGCCCCCACTGCCACGAGGTCCAGCAGAAGATCATCCTCGACAAGCCGACGACCTACCGGGAGAACGGCCACAAGATCACCCCCAAAGAGGTCCGCGCGCGGCTCGAAAGGATCCCCGACGACGACGTCCGGGCGATGGGCCTCAACCCGAAGTTCGGACGCCCGGAGTGGATGGTCCTCACGGTGCTGCCGGTCCCGCCGGTCCAGGTCCGCCCGTCGATCACCCTCG
>JAKIWY010000035.1 GCA_022749835.1 Thermoplasmata archaeon
CGCCACGGCGTCCTTGGCGTTGCCGGCGAAGGTCACGTTGTTGGCGTACTCCTCCCAGATGCCGTAGACCGAGGAGGACGCGTTGTTGTTCGACACCTGGACGTTCGAGCAGTACTCGACATCGAGGGAGAGGTTGGTGTGGGTCGCGGTGTTCCCGATCGCCGTGCCCCCCGAGGACTCGTCAAGGAACAACCCCTCGCCGTCCGTGGCGGAGGTGAACCCTCCCGGGTTGCCGACGATGGAGAACTGGGTGACGTACTCGACGTCGAGGCCGATGAACGCGGCGTGGTCCACCGCGTTTCCATCGATCGTCACGGCGCTGGATTCATAGACGTACATCGCCTCATAACCGGAGTAGCTCACGTTGTTCGAGAGGATCTGGAGTGAGTTGATGTACTCCGCGTAGACGCCGTAGGAACTCGCGTTGAACAGGTCGTTCCCCGATACCACCACGCTGCCATCTTCGTAGAGGTAGATGGCGTACTCAAAGCTGATCGCGTGGGCGAAGTCGTTGGAGCGGATGACGAGGTGCGTCGAGTATTCGTCGTACACGCCGTACTCGGCGCCTGGGGCGGTGTTGTTCGCCACCAGGACGTTGGCGTTCTCGTAACCGTAGTACGCCTCAAAGCTCCCGTACCCCTCACCGAAGATGGTGTTGTTCGTCACGACCGCGTTGGAGCTGTAGTCGAGATAGACGCCGTACGAACCCCGAGAGAGATTGTCGTGGGAGATCCAGAGGTCGGAGACGTAGTACGCGTACACGCTGTAGTCGTCGGCGACGAACGAGCTCTGGGACAAGGATACGTTGCTGGAGTACCCGAGGTAGGCGCCCTCGGACGAGAAATTGGCGAAGTTCTCTAGGGTGAACTGTACGTTGGAGCAATATTCGACGTAGAACGCCTCGCTGCCGCCAGACCCTGAGTTCGAGGTGCCGGTGATCTGCGCGCTGTAGTAGAATTCGATGGGATAGGTGCCGAGGGAGGCGTTGTTCCAGGAGACGATTGCGTGCTGGACATATTCGAAATAGACCCCGTCGAGCGTCTTCGAGAGGTTGTTCCCCCAGACCGTTACCCCGGAGTCGGCGTACCCCTCGACCCCCACATTCGAACCCGAACCTTGATTGTGGCTGGCGCTGACGTTGCTGCAGTACTCGGCGTACACCGCCTCCCGGCTCGAGTTCTTGAAGTCGTTCCCGGAGACGCTCACGCCGAAGTCTAGGTAATACTCGCTTCCCCACGTGCCGACCGCGGTGTTCCCGGTCACGGCGATTCCCGATGAGTCGTCGACCTCGATGGCCCAGTCGGAGGCATTGATGACGTTCTTGATGACGGTGAGAGCGCTGGCGTCCACCCCGTGGATGCCGTAGCTCGCGTTCACGATGGTGAAGTTGTCGACCGTGACGCCCTGGGCCTGGAACACCTCGATAGCGGCCGGAAGGCTCGAAAGCTGGTTGAGGGTCTTGCCGGCCCCGTTCAGGACGCTCGAGTTCCGTTCATCCAGGAGTCCGCCCGTGAACCCGGCGGTAAGCGTGTAGAGGTTCCCCGCGACACTGATCGGGGCGGAGCCGTTACTCACCGTGCCGTTCGGGTAGATGACGGTCAACCCCGGAGTGATGAGGGGAGCTGCGGTGGAAGGTACGCTGCGAGCCGTCCGGGCCGGCGACGGGTGGGTCACCGGATGCACAAGGCCTGCCGGGTGCGCTCCCGGGGCTGCCGTCGCAGATCTCGGGGAACCGACGGCGTGGAACGCCGGTGGAAGGGCGAACACGCTCAACAGGAAGATTCCGGCGATGGCGGCGGCTAGCAAAACTGGGCGTTGCATACCGGCGGTTTCGGTTGGCCGAGCTAATAATCATGGTCCTCCCCCGGAAATCGCCGTGAGCACCTCTAGCACCCGACCCCGCGAGAGCCTGAGTGCGCGAGAGGCGGAGGAATCCCTCCTCGCCGATCGACCCGCCGGATGGCGAAGAGCGGTCGGGGGAGAACCCCCGGTTTCAACCCGGGACGGATGCCCAAGTCGGCCGGCCTCATCGGCTTCCACCGCGGGTGCCGGCTCTTGCCGTCCGGGTCCCCACGCTGGGAAAGACGGATCCCACACATGGGCCGTTCACACGAATGCCTTCTCCGGCGACCTCCAACGATTGCGGGTCGTGACCACCCCCGTCAACGAGTCGACGTGGGCGAGCACCCCGGCCGCGCGGCCCCAGAAGCTCATCTCGAGGGAGTACCAGAAGACTTCGAAACCCCCGGAGACCGAGCGGGCCTCGGCGAACGGATGGGTCTCGCCGAGTATCCAGCTCGCCGCGAACGCGGGGGCGTAGCTTCGGGCCAACGCGCCGGCCAGGTCGGGCACCGGCAGTGCTGAGGCCAGTGGAAACGCGGTCACGAGCGACCGCGGCGGCTCTTCGAGTCCCCTCCGAAGGTGGTACCGGACATACTGGAGCGACCGGTCGTTGCCCGTGCGCGCTTCCCGGAAGAAGACGAACGCCAGCGGGTTCCCCTGGGGAATGACCGCGGTGTAGCCGGCGGCGTGCTGGGCCACGCCCGCTCGCCAGCGCCCCAAGATCCGGACCAGGAAGTAGAGGAGGGCCGCCGCAAGGAGGAGGTCGGTCGTGAGGGTCCAAAGCGACTCGGAGACACGGCCCCGCTCGTAGATCAGCAGGCCGTAGGCGATCACGGTGAACGCCATCGACCCGACGTTGACGATCCGGTCGACGTCGAACTTGTACTCCGTCGGAGAGAAGGGTGCAAAGATCGGGACCGACCAATGGTCGAGGGAATCGAGGAATACGTGCGAGAGCCCGCCCACCTCGAGGGCCACGACGAACATCCAGACCGGTCCGTTGGAAAACCCCCCGCCGAGACCCCAGGCCATCAAGGGCGGAACGACGAAGCCGCCGACCGCTGCGATGATCGTGACGCCGACGATCGAGTGGGATATTCCCCGATGACCGAGGAGCGGAAATCGTCGGGAAAGTGGATAGAGCGCGATATCGGCGTCCGGGAGCGCCCCGCCGACCGCCGCAGCGACCACGAACTTGAGCCCGTTCGGGCCCCAGAGGCCGAAGCCGAGTAGGTATCCCAAGAGAAGGTGGCTGAACGGGTCCATGGGCGGTCTGCGTTGGGAGGAGCCCGGCGCTATGAGCCTGCCTTGAACGCTCCCTTCCTTGAGCGGCCGGCTAATCGCAGCCTCCCACCGACAGCACAGTGGGCGCCAAGGTTCCCCCGCGGCCATCCCGTGAGGGGGCAGGGGAGCCGGGTAACGTGCGATCGGTTGGCCCTCCTACGAGGAGGGCGATCGAACCCTTCGATCGACCCGCTACCGGGACGCCGTCCAGACCATCGCCCCGAGGCCGGTCGCCTCGCACAAGCCGATAGCGAACAGGAAGGGGACGAACGACTCCGGGATGATCGGCATCGCCGAGAGGTCCGAAAAGACGGTAAGGCCGCTCTGGGCGACGAAGGCGCCTGCGAACACGAGCAGCGCGAGGCCGAACGGGCTCCTCGACTGCGCGTACAGGCGGCGATAGAGGGAGAAAAGACCGATCGCCAGGGCGATGCTGACCACGCCGAGCAGGATGCTGGCGTCCATCAGGAGGCTCGTCACGGCACCCCCCCGGTGTTCCGCGCTGCGGCCCCCAACGGAAGGGTTGCGCGACGGGAGCGAGGGTGGGCGAGCGTCACCACGGTATCCCAGACCAGGTCGAAGTGCTCGGCGAGGTACGGCGAGAGTTCGTACGGGGGGGCGTAGGCGCCCGGGACCGTGCGGGAGATGACGCTGTTCTGCTCGAGAAGCCGCAGGTGGTGGCGAACGGTCCGATAATCGAGCCCGAGGGTCGAGGCGAGTTGGTGGGCGTTGGAAGGGGAGCGGCGGAGCTCCTCGAGGATCCGACGGCGGTTCGGTCCCCCCCGGGTTCCGACGAGGAGGTACCACATCAGGGAGCGGAACGCGGGGTTCATGGGAGCGGGATTGCGAGAGGGGCGCCCCTTATCAGGGCGCCCCCCCGGGGGGCGGCTCTCGGCTCAGAACGCGACCAGGCCCTCCGCGGTGTTCGGTAGGCCGTAGACGCTCGCTGCCTTGGCGAGGGTTCCGCCGGAGCCGAGCGAAAAGGAGTCGATCTCCCCGGCCCCTGCATCGTAGGCGAGCAGATACTTTCCGGTCGAGGTGCTGACCGCGAGGTCGGTCGGGGTGCTTCCGGTCGACCCGCCGACCTGGGCCTGCAGTACGATCGTCCCGTTGGCCAGGACCTGGTAGGTCGAGATCGAGGCGCTGTGGGCGTTGGTCGAGTAGGCGTAGTGGCCGCCTTCGGCGATGGCGACCCAGCACGGAGCTGACTGGTTGTCGAGGACGCTGCCGCTCAGCACCGAGACGCCGCTCGAGCCCGAGACGCTGTAGGAGGAGAGGGCGCCGGGCCCCGCCTCGCTCACGATGAGGTGACCGTTCGGGGTGAACGCGAAACCGTAGGGGGTGCTCCCGTACGAAGCCGTGGTGACGGGCCCGACGGAGTAACCGCGGGCGCCGACCGCGTAGGTGTCGATGAGGCTGGTCGCCTTCTCGGTGACGACGAGCGCGCTCCCCGACGGATTGAAGGAGAGCTGGGCGGCGCCGGTCGCGTTCGAGCTGCTCAACGCACGGTGTGAACCGGAGAGCGCAACGAGGTGTCCGGTGCTCGTCAAGAGGAAGCCTGCGATGTCGCCGGCCACGGTCGAGTTGCCCGTGTTGAGCGCATAGACGAGCGACTTGTGGATCGCGAGGCTGACCGGGTGGACCCCGCCGGAGCCGACCCGCCCGCTGAAAGAGAGCAGCGGAGCGGAGCCCCTGGCGCCATTGACGTGGAAGACCGAGATCTGGTTGCTGCCGGCGTCCACGACGAGGAGCCACCGGTGGTCGGCGGTCAGGGCGAGCGCGCCCTGGTCACCGAGGCTGGCGCCGCTGCCGGCGCCATGGGTCGCGAACGTCCCGGCCTTGACGAGGGCGCCACCGGAGGCGATGCGGTAGGCGACGACGGAGTTCGCCGTGGCATTGTTCGTGATGGTGAATACGGCGCTCTGGGGAGCGCTCGACGGGCTCGTCCCCTGGGCCGTCCCGGTGGGCAAGACCGAGTGGGCCTGGGCGACGGTGGGCACGATCAGCACGAGCAGCGCGGCCGCGGTCACAAAGGCGATGGTTCTCGGCGGTTTCATGGTGGGTGCCCACCCGAGCCGACGGTCATACGTCTACGTCAGAATCGCTCCCCAATCCGGCCCGAATGGCACCATCGGCTGACCCTAACCCGACCCCAATCTTCCCGGCCGGGGATCTCCCCCGAAGCTCGAGCCTCGCGACGATACCTGCAAGGGGCATGCGGATCACCGGTCCTAGTGGGGGTCGCACGTCGTCCGTTCGACCCCGGTGCCGGTGACTCCGGCGACCTCGGCGCGCTCGCGGTCGCCGGTGGCTGAGGTCCTGTATGGTGACGCAGGCCGTATCGGAGAAATGCAAGCAGGACGACGGCCGCGTCCTCCCCGCGCTCGGTCAGATGGTAGCGTACCGTGCGGCCCTCGGCCTCGCGCCGTACGAGACCGTCACGTTCCATCTCCCGAAGACGTCGGGCGAGCACCCGGGGCGAAAGACCCGGATTGTTCCGGCGGAACTGGGCGAAGCGATGCAGCTTGAGGAAGGCGAGGTCGCGAACGATCAGAAGGGTCCACTTTCGTCCCAATCGAAACACGCTCTGTCGAATCGGGTCGTTCTGGTAACTCAGCACCGGCGGCGTCGACGACAGGGCCGGTACCTCACGAGAACGCCGCACGGTTGGTATCCCCCGGGTCTCTATCACACGTAAGTAGTATCCAATAGATACCTACTTCGGGGGGAGGAGACGACGGCGCGGGAGAAGTTGACGCCGCCCGCCCTCGGTCCCGCCTCCTTTGCGTTCACCGAGATGGCGAGCGAAGATCCCGCTCGGTCGCGCCGGTTCCTCGAGCGGGTCTTCGGTTGGAGGTTCCGGGCCACGGTGATGCCTCAGGGAGAGTACCTGGCCTTCGAGGCGCCCGACGGAGGACGGGGCGGCATACGGCCCACCCGATCGACCGAATCGCCCTCGAGCCTGAGCTACGTGCGGGTATCGGACCTCGACTCAGCGCAGGCGCAGGTCGAGCGGGAGGGCGGAACGATCGTGCTGCCTCGCGTCGACGTCCCGAAGATGGGCAGCTTCTTCTGGTTCAAGATCCCCGGCGGTCCGATCCTTGCCTGCTGGCAGGATGAACGGCCAGTGGGCTAAGGAGCAGAGCGAAGAAGATGGCGGGGGCAATGGAGACGGTGATGGGATTCCAGGCGGCGATGGGGAAGGACGACTGGAAGGGCGCGCGGGCCCATTTGGCGGACCACTTGCATTTCGTGGGACCGTTCGAGAGCTTCTCAAAGCCGGAGGATTACCTTGCGGCGATCCAGAAGCTGCACGCGATCGTCGAGCGGGTCGACATGCACCACATGTTCGTCGATGGGGACGACGTCTGTCTCCTATACGACCTCGTGACCAATACGCCCGCCGGGACGGCCTTCATCAGTGAATGGCACCATGTGACGGGCGGAAAGATCGACCGCATCCGGGTCGTCTTCGACCCTCGACCGTTCGCCCCCATGATGGGGAAGTAGGGGCCGGGGGTTCGCCTCCCCCCTCTGACGTCCACCGTCGGTAGCCCCTCGAGGGGGTGGGAGGGAGCAACGTCTCGTGGGAGGACTCACTCACGGCCATGGCTGGGGGTTGAGTCGACCCGGGGGCCGGCGACGGCATCAACATTCAAGTAACCGACCACGCTCTAGCATGTCAGAACCTATGCCGTTCGGAAAGCCGGCGGCCCGGCCCGATGTTGTCGAGGGCCCAGCTCCCGCCGAAGCGACCCACCTGGTCGACCGCATCTCGAGCGAGCTCGACCTGCTCGCGCGCAACGTCGACATCCTGGAACGGCTCGCCGGGAATCCGCCGATGGGGATCATCCGGCTGAGCGAAGCGCTCCACCTGCCGATCCACAAGGTCCGTTACTCGCTCCACCTCCTCGAGCGGGAGGGCGTCATCCAGCCGTCGGCCGACGGGGCGGTGGTCACGGACAAGGCGAAGGAGTTCTGGGAGTCCCTCGACCTTTCGCTCGACCAGATGACGGCCCTCATCCAGCATCTCAAGGAGCGGGCCAACGACTACAAGGGACGCACCGCGGGCCGGAAAGGCTATTAGACCCAACCATGCTCGGCGCCCCCGGTGCCGCCGTAGCTCAGCGGCAGAGCGATCGGCTGTTAACCGAAAGGTCAGCGGTTCAAAAGGGGCGGGGGGGTCATCCATCCCACCCCAGGAACTCCGCTCGGCGGCGCCTCGCGGCCTTCCCGCTTTGCATATGGGCCCGTAGCTCAGCCCGGTTCAGAGCGTCCGGCTCATAACCGGTTGGTCGACGGTTCAAATCCGTCCGGGCCCATAACCACTTTCTTATAGAACCCAGCCAAAAACGGGCTCGGAATCGGGCGAAACACACCCGCCGTTCCCGCGCGATCTGGCCCAAGCCGCCGTCCCTTGAAACGGCGCCGGGGGTGGCCCCTTGACGCCCCAATACGCCGAGATCACCTTCGTTGTCGAACGGGACGGCCCCGTCCCGGCCCCGTCCGAGCCGCGTTTGGTCTGCGATAGCTGCCGTTCGGACGCTCGACACAATCCAATCCTCCGCATCTCTTTCTGCCCGATCCACGGCTTTGCCGCCGGACTGGTGGAAGTCCGGCTCACCGGGTACGCGCGCGCACGGGGGCTCGCGGGGTAAGTCTCGTGCAGCGACCAACCTCTCCGTCAGTGAGGGCTCCCTCCGAGCCCGTTCCGGGCTCTCCTATCCTCTCTAACTCCCCCGAGTTCCGGGACATGAACTACGGTAGTTCCGGTCCCGGAACTACCCCAGTTCCGGTCCCGGAACTCCTTCCCCTTTCCACATCCCAGCGCCACCTCTGGCTCTCGGACCGGACCTGGTCCGAGTTCCGACGCGTCCAACAGATCGTCTCCCGAAGGCGCCTCGTGGGCTCCACCGGTAGGGGACGAGGTCGAGGCAGGTCAGGGGGGCGGCCTCCAATCGCGGACGCGACGCTCCTGGAGCTGCTGGAGGCATACCGCTGGAAGCAGCGCGTGTGCGCGCGCGCTGCGGCTCCTCGTAAGGTCGACGAGGCGGCCGTCCGGGCCCTGCGGGTCTTCTACGCCCCCCACCCGTTCGGTTGGCTCGCTCCGTTTCCCGCAGTCGACCGGATGGTCGTCCAGACCTTCCCGAGCTACCGACCACCTCGCCGGCTCCACGTCATCGCGGGATTCTGCGAGAGCGGCCTGCTCCGCCCCACTTGGAGCGATGGCGAGGAGTGGATCATCGTCGATTCGGCCCCTCCACCGATCCGGGTTCCTGACTACCACTACCTCCGAGGCAACCTCGGATGCCGGCCGATCGACCAGGGGGCGACACTCGCCGGATGAGCGAGGCCGTCGAGCTCCGGTTGGTCAGCCGACGCGAGCTGGAGAACGTCGTACTCCTCCTTCAGGGGTACGCCTCCCGGCTCAATGCCGTCGTTGAGGAGTTCACCAAGCCGGAGTGGCGGGTTCGGAGTGAGCTCGATCGCGTGCGGGCCGAGTTCGCTCCTCGAGTCCAGTTCGCGCGTGACGTCGCAGTCGAGCATCGGGTTCGCCGGTCGAGGGCGGCTCGGAATGAACGCTTTTGGCGGAGTCTCGAGGAGGCGACGTGATCCCCAAGGACCTCACCCCAGCCATCCTCGAGGGCGACGTCGGGGAGGTTCTTGGTCGGCTGCCCGACGAGTCAATCCAATGCGTGGTCACCTCGCCTCCATATTGGGGACTTCGGGACTATGGTCTTCCCCCGATCCTCTGGGGCGGCGACTCGTCGTGCCGGCACAGCTGGGCCAAGCTCCCTCCTCGACGAAAACGCTCCCCGAACGTCGTCCGGGACCCCGGCTCGCTCCAAGCGGGTCACACAGGGGCCAACATCGAGCTCCGACCGACGGAGGGATGTGTCTGGTGCGGTGGTTGGATCGGACAGTTGGGCCTTGAGCCGACCCCTGAGCTCTATGTCGATCACATCGCCGCGGTCTTCGACGAGGTCCGGCGAGTCCTCCGGGGTGACGGGACGCTCTGGCTCAATCTGGGCGATACCTTTCACACGGACAGCCCGGTACGCCGATCCTCGGCAGAGGCGTTCTCCCCCGTCTGGGACCCTTCCCTGACTCGCAGCAGGGGTGGGGCCCGGAGGAGCGCCTCCCGCCACGGCGAGCTCAAGCCGAAGGACCTGGCCGGAATACCCTGGAGGGTCGCGTTCGAACTCCAACGGCGGGGGTGGTGGCTCCGTTCCGACTGCGTGTGGGCGAAGCGAAACCCGATGCCGGAGTCGGTTGTGGACCGCCCGACCCGTTCCCACGAGTACGTCTTCCTTCTCACGAAATCGAAGCGGTACTTCTACGACGGCGAGGCCGTCCGTGAGCCAGTCTCCGGGGGGGCCCATCCCAAGGGGGGTCGGGTCGCCCAGAAGCTAGCGACTCCGGAGTCGGGCATCCGATCCAACTCGGGCTTCGCCCGTGCCGTCGCCAAGGACCTCCCGCCGGAGCGGGGTCGGAACCTGCGTTCTGTTTGGTGGATCGCGACGCAGGGATACTCTGGCGCTCACTTCGCGACGTTCCCAGAGGCACTTCCCGACCTTTGCATTCGAGCGGGAACCTCCGAGCGCGGCTC
Source organism: Thermoplasmata archaeon (assembly GCA_022749835.1). Classification (GTDB taxonomy): domain Archaea; phylum Thermoplasmatota; class Thermoplasmata; order Lutacidiplasmatales; family UBA184; genus Lutacidiplasma. The sequence goes on from JAKIWY010000035.1 coordinate 9,737, forward strand.
CTGCGTAGCGTGCGGTCGACCGTGGGCTCGGGAAGTGCGAATAGAAGGCGGGTCGACCGGCCACGATTGGTACCCGGACAAGTCACTCGCGCGCGGTCGGGTGCAGGGGATTACCGCTCCGGGTCACCTTGACGGGAGCTACCGAAGGATCGACCTCGGTTTCCGTAAGCGTTGCGACTGCCGGACCGACCGGGTTGTGCCGTGTCTCGTCCTCGACCCTTTCTCCGGCAGCGGAACGGTCTTGGCAGCGGCTCGACGACTCGGGCGGAGGTCGATTGGAATCGACCTGAACCCGGAATACGTCGAGATGGCTCGCCATCGGAGCTCCCCCCTCGCCTCTGCAGTGGCCCGTCCCGCGGCGGGGGCACCGGCGTGATTCCGGCAGACCCGACCCCGGCCATCCTCGAGGGGGACGTCCTGGACCTACTTCGTCGCCTCCCGGATGACTCGATCCACTGCATCGTCACCTCCCCCCCGTACTGGGGGCTCCGAGACTACGGGCTCCGACCGGTCAGATGGGGCGGGCGGGTGCGATGCGAACACGAATGGGAGATTACTCGGCCGCGGCACCATCCCGAAGGGGACGGCGCAGGCAGCGGAGCCGGCCCGTCGAACACCCCGGACGTCTACGACGCTTCGCTGGGTGGTTGGACCTGCCGGAAGTGCGGAGGGTGGCTCGGCCAGCTCGGCCTTGAGCCCACCCCCGAACGATTCGTGGAGCATCTCGCCGGC
>JAKIWY010000036.1 GCA_022749835.1 Thermoplasmata archaeon
ATCGAGTAGAGGAGCGCGAACGTCACGAACTGCTGGACGCCGAGCACCGGCTCGAGACCCATCGCCGCGACGTAGTAGAACAGGAGACGGAACGTGAACGGGGTGAGCACCACGAGTCCGATCGTCAGGCCGACCGCGAACAGTGCGGTCGCCGGCCAGCCGACGCGGCGCAACAGCTCGCGCTCGTTGTTCCTCAGCGCCGGGATCAGGAACGCGCCGAGCTCGTGCACGATCCAGGGCATCCCGATGATCAGTGTGAGGAGGAGCGCGATCTCCATCTGGACGAACACCGAGTCGCCGACCCCGACGTTCAGAAGCTGCACCCCGGGCGGCAGCATCCAGGCGACCAGGCCCTTGAACACCTGGGCCGAGACGTTGTCGAAGAGGTTCGGGTACGGGTAGGCGAGGGGCAGCCGGACACCGAAGAGCCGGATCGAGAATCCGTCCAGCCGGAACGTGATCAGGAACGCGAAGATCGGGATGAGCACGTAGGCGATGCGAACCGCCCGGTGGCGCAGCTCCTCGACGACGCGCAGGATTCTCTCGAGGTCCCCCATCCGCCACTCCGGTTCGCCTCCGGCCCCTCACGCGACCTGGAACCGGGGGGCCCGGCTCCCTTGGGATACGAACGGTCGTCCTCGCACGGAGACTCCTCGGCGATCAGTAGGTCTAGCGGGGAGCGACCGGGGCCGCGGCGTTCGCCTTCGCCTCGTCCGCCTTGAGCTCCCGCTCCACCTCGATGCGCCCGCGCTTGAACTCCCCGACCGAGCGGCCGAGTGCGTGCGCGAACTGCGGGATCTTCGTCGAGCCGTAGAACAACACCCCGGCGGCCACCAGTATGATCACCCAGCCGTCGATCGAGTCGAACACTGTTTCCCCCCGCGAACCACCGACGCTAGACAGTTATGGCGTTCGTATCAGAGAGTCCGACCCGTACAGACAGTTCGTACTTCCCGAAGATAAAGGGGGCGTTCACGGCGCCGCGACGAGGATCGTCTCCGCCCCGTTCGCCACCGCCCGGTCGAGCGCCACCTGCGAGAGGATGGAAAGGCACGCCGCTCCCCGCTGGAGCGCGAGCGTCGCCGCGTAGACCCCGTTCTTGCGGGCCGGCCCCTTGAGCTGGTGCGCCGAGCTCCGGGCGCTCTCGACCAGGTTCTTGCTCTCGGCGTACGCCTCGCAGGCGCCCGAAAGCGTCGGATGCATGAGCGCCTCCATGACGGACTTGAGACCGTCCTTCATCCGGTCGAGCAGCTGGCGCAGCTCGCTGCCCGTCGCCCCGAAGGAGCCCGGAGCCCGGTTGAGCTCCTCGGTGATCTCGCGCAGGAGCTCGCCCATCTCCTCGAGGGCATGGACTACAACGCGCCATTCGAGGAGTTGGCGGGGGTCCGGGCTGCCGATTCGACGGGCCAGTGACCAGTCGCGGCTTGCGAGGAACAGCTGACGGACCAGGAGGGCGAGCACCTTGTTCGCCTCTTCCGAGAGCGAGACCAGCCGTCGGGAGTGCGCGCGTCGCGAGAGCATCTCCTCGCCCTCGTCGATGAAGGCGACCAGGATCATCTTCATCCTCTGGACGAGCTGCGGCAGGCCGTACTTCGACGGGTCGATGAAGTTCTGGAGCACGATCCGGTTCGGTTCCTGGGCGACCACGCTGACGCCGAGCAGACCGCGGGCGGCATCGAGGAGCTCTTCCACGCGGGCCCCCGGGAGAGGAAGCTCGCTTCGGATCTCGATCGCGTCGTGCCCGGCCCGGTACGCCCCGATGACCAGGCGGCTCAGGACGTCCGGGGTGTCGAAGGAGTGCGACTGGACGAGGAACGGCGCGGCGGTGACCACGGACCCGGGGAGCGGGGCCGGCTTGAGGTAGAGCGTCCCGTCATCGTTCTGGTCGAAGACGATGAGGTCCCCCGGCCGAAGGTTCATCGCCTCGGCCCACGGTTTCGGCAGCGTGACCGCGATCGACGAGTGTCCGGCCTTCAACACGCGGCGCTCCCGGCTCGGCGTCCCGTACCCCATCGAGTTTGCCCCGAACCTCTTACGAGGTCCGTAGGTTGCGAACGGGTCCCCCTTCTTAGACGTTTGGGAGGCGAGCCGCGTTCCGCACTACCCTTTCGGAGCGGCCGGGGCCGTAGGGTTCTCGGCGTAGCCGAGCCGCTCGGGGGGCATCTCGTGCAAGGCACCCCGCCGCCGACCGACGTAGAAGCCCAAGACGATCGCGACGACCACGAGAGCGACGATGATACCACCGATAATGAAGACGGCGGCTCCGGGCCCGGTATCGGTCGAGCCGAGCCCACCCTGCTCGCCCGATCCCAAGATCCCCCACATGCCGAAGGAGAAATGGCCGGCAGTCAGGCAGACGAACTCGTAGAGGCCGAGCGCGGGGGCGGTGAAGTTGCCGTATGCCCGGGCGCCGGGGGTTCCCGGTACCGACAGGTTGACGAGGGGCGGGTGGGCGCTGAAGAACGCGAGCAGGTTCGTGGTCGAATTGCTCGTGTCGAACTTGAATCCGGCGATCGGGGAGAGGGTGAAGGTGTGCGGGGCCGTGCCGAGTTGGATCAGCGTAATGGAGACCGTGTCCCCCGGGGTTACCTCGTAGGAGTTGAGGCTGAAAGCGAAGGCGTCCGACACCGAAACGCTCAGCTGACTCGTCGCGCCGGGGTGATTGGAGGAGCCGTTCGACGAGTGGGCGACCACCGCCCCCGAGAGCGTTGCGAGGGAGGCCGCAAGAAGGAAGGCGGCGAGACCGATTCCGAGCGCGCTCCTCTTTCGCCGTTGACCCATCAGTTACCCACCGGCCGTCACCGTGTGCGAACAGGTCGGGGACCGCGCGCCCTCTTCAAAGGGGTTCCGTACGTACTGGCGGCTACTCCGGCCGACTTCCCGCGACCCTCGCGACCGGCTTCGATACGAACGAGGGAGATATGTACCGCCCGACCCCCCCGTCCCCCTGTGCGGTCCCGGGCCATCTCTCGCCTCGCCTTGGGGATTACCGCCACGCTGGCCACGCTGAGCGTGACCGGACTCGCCTCCGCCGACCAGAGCGACCTCCAGCAGACGATGCCGTTGGTCTATGTCCTCACCGTGCTCTCCGTCATCGGAGCCGGCGCCACCTACGCCTTCCTCGTTTACGCCCTCTGGCGGTTCCGGGACCCGAAGACCCGCGGGAGGCGCTACGGTTAGCAAGCTCGAGGTCGCCTGGACCCTCGGCACGGTCGCGCTGATCGCGGGCGTCTCCGCGTACTCGACGATCCTCGTGTACCACATCGACTCGCTCCCCGCCCATCCGGAGGAGTACGTCGACATCACCGGACACCAGTGGTTCTGGGAGTTCTGCTATCCGGCGAACGGGACGTGCTTTAACACCACCTACGACGCGAGCACCAACAGCGCGACCGGCGGAGCGCTCTGGGCGCCGGCGGGCTCCACCATCCAGATCAACGTGACCTCGACGGACGTCATCCACTCGTTCAACATCCCGGGCCTCGGCGTACGGATCGACGCGATCCCCGGCCGCGTCAACACCTTCGGCTTCTCGATACCCTTGGTCGCCCCGGGGACTCAGTTCATCATCTACTGCACCGAGTTCTGCGGCACCTTCCACGGCGTGATGCGCGCGTTCCTTATCGTCACTTAGGGCCCGGCGGGGATTCGGCGGGCGCCGAGAGCCAGTCGTCCTCCGTGTTGGAGTTGTCCACGATTCGGCCGCCCCATCTCCTCGCCGAGCTTTGCGGCTCTGGCTCCTTCGGACGACGGCGCAGCAGGACGATGGTCCCCGCAAGCGCGGCCACGGCCAGCAGGCCGCCGGCCGCCAGCCACGGCCAGGGGGGGACGGAAGGACCGGAGGCGCCCGGGATCAGGGGGGAGAGCGTGAAGGTCACCGGCACGATCGACCCGGAGACGTTGACGCTCTCGGTCTTCGTCACGTGTCCCGGAGCAGAGACGGTAAGCGCGTAAGTTCCCGGGGAGAGGTCGAGCACGAACCCACCGCCGACATCGGCAGAGATCGAGGTCAGGGCCGCCCCGGACCCCTCGGAGACGGAGACTTGCGCGAACGATACGGGCAGCCCGGAGAGCGCATCGACGACCAAGCCCACGAGCCGGGTCGCCGCGGGGACCATCGAGAGGTCGTGGCGGACCGAGGCACCCTCGATGACGACCTGGAAATCGACGGACCGGTAGGCGCCCGGCGTGGTGTTGGTCGCGACGGCTGTCAGTGAAAAGCTGCCGTTCCCCAGAGAGGTCGAGTAGCCGCCGGAGGCGTTCGTGACGGCGAGAATGGCGCCGGCGGACACGATGGAGACCCCGGGGAGGGGCGCCCCGGTCGCCGACGAGCTCACCGTGCCGAACACGAGGTAGCCGGTCGGGGAGAGGGCGATGACGAGCCCGCTGACCGGGGCGTGGACCGCGAGGGGGATCCGGGCGCGGACGTACCCGGCGAGGGAGACGACGATGGTGTACGACCCCCAGTAGACGGAGAGGTGGAACTCCCCGGTGGCGTTCGTCGACGTCGATACGAGGGTCACCGGTCCCTCCTGGACCGCGACCAGGGCGTTCGCAAGGGGCCGGGCGGGGAGCCCCGAAGTCTCCACGAGACCGTCGATCGTTTCCGGCACGCTCGAAGCGCTCGGGGCCAGGAGGACGTTCCCGACGTCCAAGACCCCGCCCGTAGGAACGGTGACTATCGTGGAGTTGTCGGAATATCCCTGGGCCCCCACGTCCAGGCGGTCGAGCCCCGGTGGGGCGATGAAGGCGAAGCCGCCGGTCGCGTTCGCCCCGAGGGTCGGCGTGCACGGGCTCCCCGTTATGGAGCAGGCCTGCTCGTAGGCGTCGGAAAGGCCGCTGCCCGAAACTCCGGAGACCGCGACGCCCTCGAGTAGGCCGTAGGCGGCGAGGAATACGGCGCCGAGATCGAGCGTCTCCCCCGGAAGGACGGTGAGCGGGAACCAGGTGAGGTTGTGGTAGACCGCCCGCGCCTCGAACAGATAGGTGCTCGGAGGCACGGGGAGCGTGAAGGAGCCGTTGGCATCGGTCGTGACGCTCACCACGGGGCTGCACGGGCCCGGTGGCGGGGAGAAAGGAACGCAGATGCTCACGTTCGCCCCGGCCAAGAGCGTTCCGGTCGGGAGCTCCCGGACGCTCCCAACGACGTTCGCAAAGGCGAAGACCGGTAGCGCTCCCAACTCGTAGAACCCGTCCGGTTGGACGTTGACGAGCCCGGTTTCGTTGGCGAGGTAGTTGTCGGCCTGCACGGTGACGGTGTCGACCCCCGGCGGCGCGGCGACCCAGAAGTAGCCGGTCGAGTTCGTGTAGGTGAACGTCGCGCATCCCGTGGTCGAGTTCAGGCAGGCGAACACCTCGAGGTTGTAGGCCGGCGTGCCGCCCGGCTCGACGACGACACGCCCGGCGATGACGCCATCGCCGGGGAGCGGGATCTTCGAGATCGCGACCGAACCGCCGGGCGACAGCGCGAAGCTGAGCGCGGTCGGCGCGTAGTCGGGGACCGACGCGACTAGGGTGTCGTTGTTGTCGGGGGGGCTGAACGTCAGGAACTGGCCGAGGGCGTTGGTGAACGCCGCCGGTTGACCCGTCGCACCGCTCGAGGAGGTGACGACGAGGTGCACGTGGTTGATCGGGGCCCCGGTGATGGAATCGACGACGGTCGCCCTCGGCGGGTGGCCGACCGTGTTGACCTCGGCGCTCGAGACGAATCCGCCGTCGGTCGGTCCTCCCTCGCTCAAGTTGACCGGACCGAACGGGGTCGTCTGGCTCGAGCTCACGACGGCGAACGTCGAGTAGTTCACGAAGCCGGTCAACGAGAAGGTGACGTTGACCGAGGTGCCGAACGGGGCGCTGACGTTGACGAAGCCGCCACCGTTGGCGGTCGAAGTCCCCTGGAGGTAGGTCGCGTTCGCCGGGTCGTAAACCGTCGCCTGGGCGCTCACAAAGCCGAGGCGGCCCTGGCTCTTCTTTTCGCGCAGCGAGGCGGTTACCCACCCGAAGTGCGGAAGGCTCAGGTTGCCGACCTCGCGGGCCGCTCCGGAGGTCACCGCGCCCACGACCGTCTCGTTCGCCGGCCAGAAGGCGGAAGCGGTCGCCCGCAGCGCGCTGCGGCTCCCGTCGTCCGGAAGGAACAGCGCGAAACCTCCGCCACCTCCGGTGGGAGAATCGGCGAAGTTCAGGGTGGGTCCGTTGGCGATCCCCTCGAAATACGAGAACCCCACGGGAAGCTCCGGGGGGCCCCCCGAAGAGCTCCGAGAGCTCCCGTCGCGGACGAACCCGCTTAGTTCGCCGAAGATCGGCAGGGCCGCGACGTTGGCTCCCGAGGTCGGAAGGTTCACCGTCAGCGATGTGACGTCAAGGTTGAACTCGTACCCCGTGAAGCCGCCGGTCGCCGAGCCGCCATAGCCGGCGCCCGCCCCGCCTTGGATGGTCACGATGTCACGAAGCCCCTCGGGGGCGCTCACGTTGAAGAATCCGGCCGTGTTCGCGAAACCCGTGGTCCCGCAGACCAGTGCGCTGCTCGTGCAGACGTAGACGACCGCGAGGTTGGGACCGAGACCCTCCGAATAGGTCAGGTTGCGCCACGGGTCGATCACGACCCGCCCGGAGATCTTCGCATACGGGGTGAGCGGGATCGTGCCGAGATGCACCACGGAGCGCCCGGTCGCATTCAAGAGTACGTTCGACAGTACGTAATTCGAGGCGTTGAAGATCAGGTGGTAGAGGCCCCTCGGGACCGAGCCGTTGAAGGTGCCGCCGAAGGAGGTCAACGGGGTGAAGAGGATGCAGCTGCCTCCGGTGACCGGGCACGCCTGGGCGGAGACGATCGGAATCCCCAAGCCGCTGAGGTTGTCGGCGATGCGACCGTCGACCCAGGTGCCGACGCTGCTCGTGTTCCCGGCGGCCCCCCTCGGAATGCGATGGCTGCCGGAGGGATGGGAGACCCCGGAGGGGCCGATAGGTGCGAGCGTGATCGTCGGCACCGCACTGACCGCTCCGGCGCTCGTGTTGACCCAGGCCCAGTTCGGCTCGTATCCGGCGGCCGACGCCGTCACGAGATACGTCCCTCCTGGGAAGTGTCCGGGGTCGACCGTACCTTCGAAGGAGCCGTCGGTCGCCGTGAGTCCGCTCCCCCCAAGGGGCGTGCACTGGCTTTGTGCCCCGACCGGGCACGTCTGGACGAAGGCGGCGTAGATCCCCAATCCGGACGTGCTGACAACGCGCCCTGAGAGGACCGCGTCGGGCGTCAGGAGGATGTTTCCGGTGGTGTTGTTGGAGCCCGTGACGTCGATCCACGTCGAATTGGCCTGGTAGCCAGTCGGGATCACCTCAATCTGGTTCCACCCTTGCCAGGCCGTGACGTTGATGGCGCCCGTGGCCGCGTCGACCGTGCCATAGACGCAACCGTATCCCGGGTACCCCGGCGGTCCGGGGGCAACCGGGCACGCCTGGACCCCCGCCGAGAGTCCATCGGCCGGCACGTGGCCGCCCCCGGGCGGCGGGTTCGTGACCCAGGCGTTACCGGTGACGGCCCCCGTGAACTGGCTCGGACTCGAGACGTTGAGCCAGCCGACGTCGATCGGGTGACCCAGGGAGCTGCAGCACCGGTAGGGCACGTACGCCCAGGTGTAGTTCTGGCCCCCCCGAGAATCCTGGCCCGTTAGCTCGACCGGACCGGGGGGCGCCCCGATGCAGAATGTCCCCGCGGCCGTCGGGCATCCCGGGACCGAGGAGCCCCAAGTGGATCCGCACTCGCCGCGCACGTCCGTCGAGCAGGCGACCGCGCCGAACGTTCCGCTCGAGTTTAGTTGACCGCCCAAGATGGAGTAGTTTCCCGAGAGGTACTGGCCGACCGTGACGTCCACGGAGCCGACAACCGTGATCCGGTCCGGCGAGGCGTTGACCCACGTGATGTTGTTGTAGATGAGTTGCGTACCGTCCGGATAATTGTACGTCGCACCGGCGAGGGGCGCCACCGATCCAGCCTGGAGAAAGAAGATGTCCCGGAGCGGGGGTCCCAGGTAGACTCCGGTGGTCCCGAAGCCGTACCAGGGGTTAAGGGTGTAGCAAGGATCCGGAACGAGCTGCGAACCGAGAGCGAGACGGACGGTCTCGATACCGTCCAGCGAACAGACGACGGCCGTCGCGTTGCCGACGAGGAACGCCGCCGGCGCCGATGTCGTCCCCGTGAAGTTCGTGGAGACCTCAAGCCCGGCGAGCGGCGTCAGGTAGACCCGCCCCAAGTCGAACGGCTGGTCGCTCAGCGGAAGGTCGGGGATCGGCGTCTGGTTGACCACGTAGCCAACCGCGTACGCCTTGATGAACGACGGCCCCGGAAAGCCGTACTCGACGATAGGAGGGGCGTAGCCCTTCCAGTACGTGTGCTGGCAGAAGCTCGCGCGCCGGGTGCAGACGATGAGCTGCGAGAGGGTTCCGTTGGCGATCGGCAGTCCCGTGGCCCGGTTGTAGTAGGAGGCTTCGACGGGGACGCCGCCCTCGAGAAAGACCGTGCCTACGTTGACGGTAGAGTACGGCGTCAGGTTGACGAACGTTTGGTTCGGAGCCCACGGGGAGGCTCCAAGGCCGAGCCAACTCACGTCGATCTCGGAGGGGAGCGGAGGGACGGCGACTAGGAAGCTTCCGTTGGCTGAGGTGCTCGTATTCGGGGCGGTGACGAGCCCATCCCGGGTAGTCGCCTGGACGTAGATCCCCGGCAGACCCGGCCTCTGGGAGACGTCCCCGACGACGACGCCCTTCGCCCAGCCATCATGGACCAGGTAAACGGTGCCGAGCGAGACGTTCGCCCCGCTCGCCACCTTGACCCAGGTCTTGTTGTCGAGATAGTAGGGGTCGGTGAACGCCACTACCACGAGACCTACCGGGGCGACGGCACGATAGTAACCCGCCGAGTTCGTCGTGACGTTGAGACACGTCGGGCAGGCGGCGCCGGCCAACAGGGAGGCAACGACGTCCACTCCGGAGACCGGCGTGTCGAGGATCGAATCGAAGACCCAACCGCTCACGTTGCCCGTCGGGATCGACAAGCTCAGGGGCCGAGGGGACCCCGGTCGGTGGGACACCGGGCCGGCAGCGCGCACACCGGCCGTCGCGGTAGCAAGCAGGTCCGCCCGGGGGGTCGGTGTGAGCTGGCGCGCTGCGAACGCGGGTGCATCGATGAACCTCTCGCCGGCCGAGTGGGACCCGGCGAGGAGCTCATGTGGGGTGGGGGCGGGGTCTCGATGGGTCGGTGAGGATTCGGCGGAAAGGGGTCTGTCGCTCGAAGCAAGCGGTGGGTGGGCGCTCGCACTCCCGGTTACCGCGAAGGCCGGAAGGACCATGAGGAGGCTGACCGACCAGAAGGCGAGGGAGCGAAGCGAGCGATATCTTCGCATCCAACCTTTCCGGCCCGTCTCCTCGGGATACTCCGGCACTCCTGCCGGGAGGCTTTGGCGGCCGCCAAGGGTAGTTCCACCCACTACTTAGACTTCCAGAACGGCCCGGGCGGTATCGTTCGCCGCTACGGATGGTGACCGTGCTCGCTCGGAGCGGATTCGGGGATCCGGCCGGTGAACGACGCGATGACGGCAAGGAGCGCCCCGACTCCCAGGAGCCCGCCGGCCCCCAAGAGGACGGCCGGCATGACGATTGCCGTGCTCGGGGCAGCGGCGGCCATCGGCGGGGCTACCCCGACGTAGAGCTCCCCGGACATCCCCGCGGCGAAGTGGCCGGGGATCTCGCAGATGAATTCGAATATCCCCTTCGCCGGAACGGTGAAGTTCGCCCAGACCGAAGCGCCCGCTGAGCCCGGAACGTTGACGTTCGCAAGGGGGGCGTGGGCGGCGAAATACGAGGTGAAATTCCCGGGAGTGATGGTGACGTTCGATTGGGGAGCGACCGTGAAGGTGTGCGGGATGCTCCCGAGGTTGGTCACCAGGATGGCCACGGGGCCCGGTCCGGCGACCGAAAGGGCGCCCGGGTCGAACAGGAGGCCGTTCGTGGCGTTCACCATGAGCTCCGTCGTCGGACCGCCGGCGGTCGAGGTCACGTTGAACTGGCCGTGCATCCCGGCCTGGAACTGATAGGCGACCGTCGAAACGAACTCGAAGGAGCCGCCGACGGCGTCCGACGGGACCGTGAAGTTCACGATCGTCGTCTTTCCCGGGGGCAGGGCCATATCGACGAGGGAGCCGTTCGCCTGGAAATACGCGGTCAACTGCGAGGGGCTCCAGCCGACCGGGATCGTGAAGTTCGCCTGTCGGGCGAGCGTGAAGGTATGGGCGAAGCTACCGGTGTTGTCGATCGAGAGCGACACCTGGGCGCCGGCGGTCGCGCTCAAGCCGTAAGGAACGAACGCCGGCTGGTCCGTGGCGTTCATGCTCAGGTTGACGATCTTCCCTCCTCCGGGGGAGCCGTGGGAGATCAGCCAGCCGTACTCTACGTGGGCCCTGGGGTGC
>JAKIWY010000037.1 GCA_022749835.1 Thermoplasmata archaeon
CCAAGACGTTGAGACTTCGGCGAGGTGACGGGGTCATCATCGAGACCTGGCCGCACACGCTCGACTGGGCCCGCTCCTTCACCATCGAGGCGCGAAAGCTCGGAATCCGCCCGCTCGTCCACTACGAGGACGAGACCGCTTATTGGGCCGCGGTCGAGCAGGGGCAGGCCAAGGAGGTCGGCAAGGTAGGCGCCCCGGAGTGGGCCGCACTCGGCAAGACCACGGGCTACGTCTTTTTCTGGGGGCCTGAGGACCGCGCCCGGTACGCCGAGCTCCCCAACGAAACCCGGGAGGCGCTGACCGCCTTCAATACCGAATGGTACCGGCGCGCGGGCGCGGCGAAGGTCCGGGCCGTACGGATAGAGGTCGGACGCGCGACCCGCTCGAGCGCATCGTCGATGGGCGTCGCTCTCGACGCGTGGAAGGAGGAGCTTGCCCGCGGCTCTGCCGTCGAACCCGCGACCCTCGCGCGCTCCGCCTCCCGCCTCGTGCCCCGCCTCATGACCGGGCGCACCCTCACCATCTCGCACGCCAATGGCACCGAACTCACGCTCCGGCTGCTGCGAAGGCGCCCGGTCGTCGACGACGGCATCGTCGACGCCAGCGACGTGAAGGCGCACAACGCCTTCTCGACGATACCCGCGGGCGTCGTCAGCGTCGCGGTCGACGAAAAGAGCGCCGACGGTCGGTTCGTCGCGAACAAGACGAGCTATCTGTTCTCGGGTCCGGCGACCGGCGGAAAGTGGAACTTCGGCGGCGGGGCGCTCACCGACTTCTCCTACGACACCGGCGGCGAGCGGTTCGCCGAGGTCTACGAGAAGGCTCCCGCTGGGAAGGAGCGCCCTGCGTTCGTCTCGGTCGGCCTCAATCCGTATCTCCGTGCCGCACCCCGCCTCGAGGATCAGGAGCTCGGGGCCGTCACGCTCGCCATCGGGGCGAACGCTGATTTCGGCGGCAGAACCAAGATCGGGTTCGGCTCGTGGCTCTCGATCTCGGGGGCGCACCTGAGCGTCGACGGCAAGCCGTTGGTGGCGGACGGGATCATCCTCTGAGAGGGCCGCCCGAGCGGCAGGGCCGAACGCCTCGTTCCCGTCGGGGGCCTGCCGGCAGGCGCTTTCCGGCGGCGGCTAGCGCTCGACGAACTATGAAGTATTAGGAGCCCTGTGCGCCCGTTCGATGCCGGAGCACTCCTCGAAGATGCCGGGCGATGCCGCGAAGAACCCGACCGACCGGGCGATCTCCCAGATCGTTCAGATGAACCCGCGGCGCGTTACCGTGACGCTCACCTTGCCGGTGCCGAACTCGGAGGGTAAAGCGTCGATGACGCTCGAGTGGGGTCGTGAGGACACCAACCAGCCCTTGAGCGAACTGCTGAAGCGCATCGAGTCGTACATGCTCGAGTTCGGCGGGGTCTAGGCCCCCTACCGTCCTTCCCCCCCGCCCGAAGGGCGCCCCCGTTTCCTCTCCGCCCCGGGCCGCACGGCCACCTCGGCCCGAATTGTTCCGTTGACCACCGTTCCGACCTACAAACTATATACCACCCCATGTCATGCATACGCATACGGTAGCTCCGTAGTTCAATGAGCAAAGGGCGTTCACTGGTCCACAGGGTCGTGAAGGGATTCGGGGCGTTCCTGCTCGCGGACCTGATCACCGGTCTGCTCTGCTTCTCGGTGATCACCCTCTCCTTCCTTTGGTACTTCAGCCTCTCTTGGGTCCGGCTCGTCGGTGAGGCGCAGGCGCACGGCAAGGTGTTCGGGACCGCGAGCCAGCTCGGATTGGCCTACTTCGGTTCGTTCGTTACGCTCCCATTGCTCGCCGTGACCATCTACCTGGGGCTTCGAGCCTACCGGTACCCCTGGCGACTGTTCCAGGGCGCCCGCGGAACGCCGGTGCCGACCTCAGTCGAACACTCGAACCCTGCCGACTATCACTGCCCGCAGTGCAGCCGGACGTTCTCGCGACTCCCCGGCTGGGCGATGCACGTCCGCATCGAGCACGCCCGATAGACCGCCGCACCCCGGCCGGAACCCTGGATCCTCCGAGGAGCCCGGGCGTAGCCTTCAGCCGCCAGCCCAACCCCCCGATCACCGCGTGGCCGGACGGGTCGACATCGCATTGGCTTTCGTCCGCGCACGACGGCCCGGACGCATTTCGGCGGCTCGAGAGGGGAGCGCCCGCCGATCCAGCCGGGGGGGTGCGGCGCCCTGACCCGGGCGGCCGCCCCTATGCGGGGACGTCCGCCGTCTCTCGGGCCGAGGGGACGGCCTTCGCGTGGTAGTCGGCCGACCCGTAGGTCGTGGCCTTCCGGCAGAATGGGCAGGCGAGCTCGCGCTCTCCCGATTGTCCGAACATGAGGCGAACCTTCACGCCGAACGGGGCGGCGAACTCGTTCCGACAGTCGGGGTTCTTGCACTGGACGTACGCCACTGATAGCATCGACATCGTTTGGTAGCCTCGCTCTCCGCACGCGAAATGCGTGTTCATGCGTATAAAGAGCGATGGCCACTTTGCCGCCTTGTCGCCTCGGGCCGCGATCGGCCGACGCACCGCGGGCTCGACCCGGAGTCCCGGGGACCTCACTTCGTTCGAGTGGGCAGCGAGCCGGCCCCCGAGGGATTGGACGGGCCCCACCGGGCCGGCTCGGCTGAGAGCCGGCCTTCCGGCTCTAAGTAGAGGGAGCCTATCCGGTGCCGCCGGTGGGTGTCATGGTACTAGGGAAGCGAGCCATCCCGTGGCTCCTGGTCGCGGTTCTCGCCGCCTCCGGGGTCCTTCTGCCCATCGCAGCGCTCCCTACGCCGGCTCTTCCCGGGGCCGGTGCCCCCTCTTCCTCCTCGGCACCCCACAGCCTCCCCTCGACCGACGTGCTGGGCGTCGCCCACCACCCGGGCCTCCCGATGTCGGCCGCCCACGCCGGCGGCACGAAAGCGGTCAGCAACATCTACTTCCGGCACTGGTACGCTGGGGCCCAGTACTCCGGGCCCAACCGGACGGCGAGCCAACTCTCCGTGCGTGTCCAGCTTCCGGACGCGGTCCCGTCGAGCACCGAGTTCTACTACGTCCTCCTCTCGGCCTGGGACAGCGCGGGTTCCTACGACCAGGTCGGCTTTTCGAACGACCTCGGCGTGTGGGGCTGGACGACCTCGTTCACCACCGCCTGCGCCGGTTCCTACAACTACTCGGCGAACCAGCGCGCGCTCACTCCCGGGGTCGCCTACACCTTCGGGATGAGCCTTTCCAACGGGACGATCAACTTCACCGTCGCAGCCGCGGGGAAGACGATCGCCTCCGTCACCGGCACCACCGGGGGCACCGGGTTCCTCGAGCAGCCGTGGTACTCCTGCGGCGGCACGACGTGGTTCGGATACGAGAACTACGAAGAGGTCTACTATACGGTCCAGAAGGTCCCCTCCTTCGACTTCACCTTCCTGCACAACACCGCCAACAACACCCGGGTCACCGCCTGGCAGCGGGACATCAGCGCGAACGTCGGCGAGAGGGTCTCCCTGCACAGCGGAACGATCACGGTCATCAACCAGCCCTTCGCCCTCGCCTTCTATCTGAGCCACGACAACGTCTCGCTCCATCGCTTGGGCTCCTACACCGCCAACCTGAGTCTCCTCCAGGTGCTTCCCACCTCAAGTCTCTCGTTCAACTGGTCGGGGGTCGTCCGGGGGGTGTCGGTCACCTTCCTGCCGACGAATTCGAGCGTCCCCGGCATCGTCCAGTTCACCGTCACCGTCGGCAAGGCGGCGGCGAAGGGAACGTTCGAGCTCGACCTGGTCGGGACCGGGGCGCGCTCGCTGTACACTTACGTCACGCTCACCCTGACCGTGAAGTAGCCGCGGCTGCGGCCGCGCTCCTTCTCCTACTTGCCGAAGGCGTAGCTGTACGACGGGCTCACGACCTTGCCGCCGTCGACGACCAGGTAGTCCCGCTCGATCCCCCGGCCGCCCAGGAACCGCTCGAGGCAGTCGCGGATCCCCTCCGAGTAGCGCTTCTGGGCCTCGAGGGTCGTCCCCGAGACGTGGATGGTCATGGCGTGGCGGGGCATCTTGCGCCACGGATGGTCGGGAGGCGCCGGCTGGGGGTACCAGACGTCACCGGCGTAGCCGGCGAGGTGGTCCTTCTCGAGCGCCTCGACGAGCGCGTCCGTCACGACGATCTTGCCGCGCGCCGTGTTCACGAGATGCGCCCCCTTCTTCATCCGGAACAGCCGGGCCCGGTCGAACAGGCCGTCCGTCTCCGGCGTGAGCGGGCAATGGATGGTGATCACGTCGCACTGGGGAACGAGGGCGTCCAGGAGCGCGTACTGGATCCCGAGCACCTCCTCCTCGACGGTCGACAGGCGTCGGAAGTCGTAGTAGAGCACCTTCACACCAAACGGCCGCAGCCGGAGCGCGACGCGTTGCCCGATCCGGCCGGCGCCGACGATGCCGACGACCTTTCCCTCGAGGTCGTGCGAGCGCGAGGCGGCCTCGGCGATGTCCCAGCGGCCCTCGAGCACCTGGCGGTACGCCGGTAGGTAGTCGCGCACGAGCGTGAGGATCTGCATGATCGTGTGCTCGGCGACGCTCACGACGTTGGAGCCGGTGATCTCGGCGACCGTGATCCCGCGGGCCGCGGCGGCGGCGAGGTCGATGTGGTCCGAGCCGACCCCGGCGGTGAGGATGAGCTTGAGCTTCTTCGCGCGCGCGATCCGCTCCTTGGTCACGTAGGCGGGCCAGAACGGCGTCGTGATGACGACGTCCGCGTCGACGATCTCGCGGTCGAGCGACGCCTCCTTGTCCGGGATCACGACGAGCTCGTGGCCGGCACCCTCGAGGAACGGCCGAAGCCCGAGCGCGTGCTCGGCGCTTCCGAGGATCTCGGGATTCTTCGCGGCGGCAGCCCCTCCGGGATAGAGCGCGACGACGAACTTCATCGGTGCGACCTCGGGATCTCGCGGGCGGGGCGAGGAGCTCTCGGGAGATATAACCCGTGGTCCGACCGGCCCGGGCGCCCTACTCGAGCGCGCGCACGGCCTCGGCGGGAGGCAGTCGGGAAGCCTTGATCGACGGCACGGCGACCGCCGCCATCGCAAAGCCGTAGCTCAGGAGAAGGATGAGCAAGAGGTTCCAGTACGGGATGGCGAACGTCGAAACTCCGGAGGCCGCGGCGCTCGGGGAATGCGCCAGGTTGTAGACGATGAGCAGCCCGAGGACCGTGCCGATCCCGATCCCGAGGAGCGTGATGAAGGAATACTCGAGGAAGAACGATTTGAGCACCATCCGCTGGGTGAATCCGCTCGCCCTCAGCATCCCGATCTCCCGGCGACGCTCGACCACCGCGCGTAGCGCGAGGATCCCCATTCCCGCGATGCCGACGGCGAGACCCAGTCCTACGAAGATCTGGAGGAGGGCGATGAACCCCAAGGTGGTGTTGATCGAAAGGCTCAGCAGGTCCGCGAAGTTGAACAGGACGAGCCCCCAGGGGAAGAACGCTGCCTTGGCCAGCTGGGCGGCGTGCGATGCGCTGACGCCGGCGCGCACGCTCAGGAAGTACGACGTCTCGCTGTGGTAGCCGAGGCGCCCGGCGAGGGCAGGATTGAGCCAGATTCCGGGGATGACACCCTCGGTGAGGATCCCGATGACCGTGACGCGACTCGCGTTCCCCGTCAGCGGGTCGCGGACCTCGACCGCCTGGCCAATGTCGACGCTCGGGTGGCTGCCACCGGACGGAGCCCCCCCTCCGACATTGGCCGTCGCCGCCGCGAACGACTGGTCGACGAGGGCGACCGTCTGGTTCGCCTTGAGCTCGGCCATCACCTGGGAGGCGGACCAGCCGTTGGCGGTCGCGGTGAACGGGAACGCGTTGGTCGTGTAGAAATCGCTCGCCGCGCCCTGACCGAGCGGCGCCGCGTAGACCGAATCCCCGAGGGGGGAGCCGAAGCCGCTCCCATTGACGTAGATGCCGCCGGTGATCAGCGGGACGGCCTCGGAAAAGTAGGCGTTCAGGCTCGAATTGTTCTGGATCATCCCGGGGAGGTCCGGTATCGGGGCGGCCGAGAAGCCGAAGAACGTGTAGCCCCCCGACTCGTCCGTGACCGTGTTCTCCAGGTTCGCAGCGACCGTCGCGCCGAACGTGGCGATGGCGACCAGCGTGAACACGACCAGGGAGAAGATGGCG
Source organism: Thermoplasmata archaeon (assembly GCA_022749835.1). Taxonomy (GTDB): domain Archaea; phylum Thermoplasmatota; class Thermoplasmata; order Lutacidiplasmatales; family UBA184; genus Lutacidiplasma. The sequence goes on from JAKIWY010000037.1 coordinate 6,169, forward strand.
AGATTCACGGTGGTCCGGGTCGGCTGGCGGGAAGGATAGGCGAGCGCGACGCGGGTGACCGGCGAGACCTTTCCCTTGCCGCCGCCGAGCGCGCTCACCCCCCTAAGGACGAGCGGAGCGTTGAAGATGTAGAGGACGAGCGCCCCGGTGACCATCGTGATGCCGTGGACGAAGACGACCTCGATGCCGCCGGTGTGCGCGGAGCCGAGCACCGCCTGCTGAAGCGGGCCGACGCCCGCCCAGAGGAGGAATCCGACCCCCATCGCCGAGAAGACCCAGCGGTTCAGGAGGAACCTCGAGCCGACCAGCGAGACCCCGAGGATCAGCATCGTGCCGCCGATCAGTGGCAGCGAGACGCTGCTCGTCCCTTGGAACGTGGTGGCGAACAGCAGCCCGCCCAGGACGGAGAGCACGGCACCGAGGACGGCGAGGATCGTGTAGGTGCGTACCGCATGCGGGGGTTCTGGAATGTCGCGGATCGCCCGGACGATGTTGAGACGGCTCGCCCGCCAGCTCGCGGCCACCACCGTCACCAGGGTCAGGAGGAAACCGGCGACGTAGGAGACCACGAGGGTCTGCTGCGTGAACGTGAAGGAACCGAGGACGGCGGCAGCGGTCAGCCCCTGCCCGGCCAGCAGTTGGCTGAAGGCGTACGTGAGACCGTAGCCGACCCCGACCCCGAGCGCCGTACCGGCGAGGGCGCTTCCCGCCGAGTAGGCGAGGCCCTCGAAATAGAAGCCGTAGATGAGCTCCCTTCGGGTGAGCCCGACGGCCCTCAGCATCCCCATCTCACCCTTGCGCTCCTCCGCAAGCATCACGAAGATGCCGACGATCAGCAGCGCCCCCGCGGCGATCGAGAAGAGGCCGAGCACGAAGAAGATCGTCGAGACCGAGCTCCCCGAGGTCGCGGCGTTGGCGAGGTCCCCCTTGAGCGTCTCGTTCACCTTGAGGCCGGAGGCGCCGGGGATCGTCGCGAGGCTCGCGTTGAGCTCGGCGGAGACGGTGTCGGATTCGCCGACGCCGGTCTTCTGGCTACCGGTGTTGGTCACGGAGATGTAGTTGACGAGCCCGGGGGCGTCCTGGAGCTTCTGGGCCGTCGGAAGGTCGACGAACGCATTCCCTGCGATGCCCAGACCCGCCGTCAGGAACCCTCCGCGGTCGTCGTCGTGGACGATCGCTCCGATCGTCGTGGTGACGGGGGTCGGTCCGTAGAGCCGCACATGATCACCGACCGATGCGTTGAGCATCGACGCCGCCTGGTCGTCCAGGAGCACCTGGCCCGGGGGAGGCCCCGATATCGACTGACCGCTGTCGGTCACGAAGTTGCCGAGCTGCTGGCTCTGGTTCCCGTTCACTCCGATGAGGTTGAGGTCGGTCTGGGGGATGCTCGTGGTGAGGTCGTAGACCTGGGTCAACCCGATGTACTCGGGAGCCAGACCCGCGACGTACGGCGCGTGGGAGACGTTGGCCTCGAGCTGCGCGTAGACGGTGTACGGGAAGGCGGTGTAACTTCCGTTCGGGGAGGCGTTGTAGATGCTCTCGTCGTTGAGCCCGTCGGCGATGTAGGTGTAGTGCAGGCTGAGCTCGTTGACCGTGTCGCCGACCACCTGGCTCCCGCAGATGATCGTGGTCCCGACAAGGAGGCCCAGCACGAGGATCGCGGTTCGCACCCCGCCCCGACGCACGTTGCGCATCGCGATGCGGAACGCGAGCCGGTGGCGCAAGGCCAAGGCGAGGGAGAGCAGGGCTACCCCCGCGAGGACGAGCAGGAGGAAGACGATGACCGGGTCCGGGGAGGTCGCCATCGTGCCTACGGCTGGACCTTTCCGTCCCGCATGTGGACCGTCCGGTCGCAGGCGGCCGCCACCTCGGGGTCATGCGTCACGACGACGATCGTCTGCTGGTAGTCCCGATTGAGCCGCCGCAATAGAGCGGTCACCGCCTTCGAGCCCTCCTCGTCGAGATTACCGGTCGGCTCATCGGCCCAGACGATCGCGGGCCGACTGACGAGGGCCCGGGCGAGCGACACCCGCTGCTGCTGGCCCCCGGAGAGCTCCGAGGGCCGGTGGTGGAGGCGGTCGCCAAGGCCGAGGTCTGTTAGGATCGCCGTCGCCTTCTGGCGGGACTCTCGGCCGGTGACGCCGGCCACGAGGAGCGGCATCTCGACGTTCTCGACCGCGGAGAGGACGGGGAGCAGGTTGTACGATTGGAAGACAAAGCCGGTTCGCTTCGCGCGGTAGCGGCTCTTCTCGTTGTCCGTCATCGCGTGGATGTTCGTCCCCTCCAGGGTCACGGTCCCACGGGTGATGTCGTCGAGCCCCGAGAAGCAGTTCAGGAAGGTCGTCTTGCCGCAGCCCGAGGGCCCCATGAACGCGACCATCTCGCCCCGACGGATCTGGATGTCGAGTCCCTGAAGGGCGGGGACCGCGGTCTCGCCGCTGCCATAGATCTTCCAGACCCCCTCGCCACGGACCACGACCTCCTCCTCCATCTCGACCTCCGCGGCCGGCAAGCGAACCTGACCGGTGCGGTCGGGCGCAGCGACGCCCTTCTATTTCTAGGGGAGGGTGGGGATCTTGGGCCACCGCGGGAGCGAAAAGGTACGGCGATACTGGAGTGGAGACTTCCGCTCGCCCAGGAGGGCCCGGGAGCCCCGGACCGGCGCCGAGGGCCTTGAGGAACGGCGCGGGGCAATCTCTCGGGCCGTCGCTCCGCGTCGGGGAAGGCGCGATCGGCCCCTACGGGGAAACTGGCGACGGCCCCTCGAAGGACCGCCGCGCCCCCGACGGTATCCCATTCCCCGAAGAGCACGGTTTAGGCCGGGCAGGCACCTGTCGAACGGCCTCCGATCCGGGCCGGGGCTACCGGAGCGTGGATCGCTCCGACCCGGCGAGCGGGAGCGTGTCACTTCCGGACCCCCGCCCAGGTCTGGCTCGCAAGCGAAACCACTCGTTGCCCCAGAATCGGCGGTTCGGGCCGATGAAGAGCGGTCGGCTCGAAGTCGCACCAGGGTCTGCCATGGGGACGGACCGTCGACTCATGCGAACCACGGGCCGAGCGATTCCGTTCGCAGCTTCCCGAACCGAATGAATGCGCATATAGGCGCATTGTATCAACGCCGGGTGGGCCGGTAACACTGCGCTCTAAATACCGGTCGTTCGCTAGAATGGTCCGATGGGGTTCCGGGTCTTCCCGAGCCTATTGGCCGTCGGCGCGCTCCTCGTCGTAGCGCTGGCGCCAGGTCTTGGCCTGCCCCCCGCGGGTTCGGCCCTTGCGCCCTCGGTGAACCGCCACGTGTCGCTCGGGAGCGTCGGCCCGGACTACCCCGTCAACTTCACCGAGCTGGGTCTCCCGACCGGGACGAACTGGTCGGTGACGGTCGGCGGAACGACGGCGTCCACCTCCATGCCCTGGATCACCCTGTATCTGCCGAACGGCGTGTACAATTACACGATCCCGGCGCCCTCGGGCTACATCGGTAACGTGACGGGCGGCTCGGTGACGGTCCAGGGAGGCAACAACACGGTCGTCGGGACGATCGGGCTCCCGGGCGAGCGGCCCTACGGGGGCGCGGTCTACCCCAAGGACGGCAACTTCTACCTTTCGGACACCGCGAGCGGCAACATCACGGTGATCAACGCGAGCACCCAGGCCATCTCGGCCCGGCTCCCCGTGGGGACGACGCCCGGTCTCCCGCTGTTCGACCCGGCCAACGGCCTCCTCTACGTCACGAACTTCGGTTCGAACAACGTCACCGTGATCGATCCCTCTTCGGGGAGCTCGGTCGCCAGCATCTCGGTCCCAGGGAACCCCCGCGCCGCCGCGTACGACCCGCTCGACCGGTCGATCTACGTCACCGATTTCAACGGCGGCACGGTGAGCGTGATCAGCGACCTGACCAACAACGTCACCGCCACGGTCGGCGTCGGCCCCGGCCCGACCGGCATCGCCTACGACCCGATCGACCAGCAGTTCTTCGTCGCGGACAACAAGAACGACAGTCTCTCGATGGTCTCGGCGACGAACCCTTCCTCCATCGTGACGATCCCTCTCCCGTCCGGCTCCGGGCCCCTCGGCGTCACCTTCGACAGCCGGGAGGGCCTCGTGTACGTCACCGGCTGCATCACCTGCCAGGGGACGGTAGTCAACGGCACGACCGGGACGATCTTGGGCTCGTTCCCGGCGGGCGGGTCGGCCGGCTACCCGGCGTACGACCCCGCCGACGGCCTCCTCTAC
>JAKIWY010000038.1 GCA_022749835.1 Thermoplasmata archaeon
GACCGCGCGGGCCATCCCGGTCGCCGAAAAGCTCGCGACACGCTCGAGCCCGGGCCGGTCGAGCGGGGCGTCGGTGACGACGATGAGCAGCGTGGTGCCGCGTTCACGAGAGGACCTGCGCCGACCGAACTCGCCCGATTCCGGGGGCGTGAACGCTCCGCGGGAATCCCTGGCCCCGGCGACCCATGCTCCCGTCGACGGGTCGCGGATCGCGCCGACGCTGTTCACGGCGGCGAGTGCTCCGACCCATCCGACGCCGGGAAGCCGGCGCGCGGCGGAGCCGACACCCCCCGGGTCGGAGCGGGCGCGACCGAGGTACTTGCCGACGCGGGCCCCCGCTCCGGCGCCCACGGGGCCGTGGGCCACGGCTCCTTTCGTCGCGGAACGGGCCGCCGCATAGCCGAGCTCGGTGTAGTCTGGAAGTTGCGCGGGGCCACTCGGCAGGTCGAAAAGCGCAGCGCCCGAGACCGGAGCGACGCGGTTCGAGTTGCCGAACACGCTGTGGCCGCCCCCGGTCTCCAAGACCCGGGTGCGCACGCCGCGCGCGGCATCGAGACCGAAGACGCTGCCGCCGGAGAAGAAGAGCGCCCAGCGCCGCCCGAAGGTCGCGCTCAGGTCGAGGGAGGCGGTGTCGTAGGTGGCGGTCGCTCCACCGAGGATCTTCACGACCGTCGGGGCGGCCGCGTCGAAGAGGACGGCGGTGACGCCGGTGCGGTCGCGTCCGCTGGTCTCGGCGTGGCCGACCCTGAGCCCGGGGACCCGGGTGAGGGTCGCGCGGGGCTTCGCCATTCCACCGGCCACCTCGCTTCGGGTTATTTCCGTTCGCTAGGCGCGCGAACTTATCCGCCGAGCCGTCTCCGGGGCGCCGTGCCCAGCGCGCCCCGCACGAAGACCGGCGAGCCGCCCGACGGTTTCGAGGTGCAACGAAAGCTTGCGCTCGGGCTCCATCCGATCCTCGACGCCTTCCCCGGCCTCGACCGCCTTCCCACCGCGCGTCGCCAGGAGCACGACGCGGGAATCCGGAAGAGACTTTTCGCCGAGACGTCCGTGATGCTCGTGGCCGACGACCTCTGGATGTACGTCGCCCCCCACGACCTTCCCAAGGGGCTGCGCCGGCGATGGAAACCGGTCGTCTCCCCGGGGACCGACACCATCGTCATCGGCGAAAGCCACCTGAGGGAAAGCCCCGCGCTCATCCTCTTTCTCGACATATTCCACGAGCTGTGCCACATCCGCCAGCGGCACGCGGGGATGGAGCTGTTCGACCGCAACGAGAGCTACGTCCGCCGGCCGACCGAGGTCGAGGCGTACCGCTTCGTCGTCGTCGAGGCGCGCAAGCTCGGTGTGTCGGACGAGGTGCTCCGAGAGTACCTCAAGGTGGAATGGATCACGGACGCCGAATATCTCGAGCTCCTGAACGAACTCGAGGTCCCCGCGAAATAGGACGACTCTCCCCTCGAACGGCGAGCTATACGGCTCGCCGGAGCGTGCGCGCTTGCCGACGCGCGCGAGCCTTTATCCCGCTCCAAACACGTCTTCCCCGGTCGCTCGGGTTCCGGGGGGCGACGTGGAAGTCAACGCACCCGTCAGGATCCGCCCCTCGAGCAGCGACCTGTGGTTCTTGGCGTATCTTCCGCTCGCGATCTCGGACGGAATAGCGACCCCGCTCATCCCGCTCCTCGCTCTCCAGCACTTCGGCGCCGGGGCGTTCGCGGTGACGATCATCATCGCCGCGAGCGCGATGAGCCAGGTGCCGTTCACGATCATCTGGGGGAACCTTTCCGACCGCGTCGCACACCGCAAGTTCTTCCTGATCGGTTCGTTCCTGGCGACCGGAGTCAGCATCATCCTGATCGCGCTCGCCCACGATCTGATCACCTACTTCTGGCTCAACGTCGTCGAAGGGCTCGCCTGCGCCGCGAGCGCGCCGATCGGCACGATGCTGCTTCTCGAGACCCGGCATCGGAAATGGTGGCCGCAGGACATCGGCTTCTTCGGGCTGATCTCGGGCCTCGGCACGACGGCCGGCCTGGGCATCGGTTTCGTCTGGATGTTCGTCATCGAGGTGAACGCGCCGATCGTCCAGGTGATGACGGCGCTCCTGCTCCTCTCCGGGGTCCTCGCGATCCTCTCCGCGGCGATCGCCTGGCTGTGGATCGAGGAGCCGACGATCCGGCTCGACCGCTCGAGCCTTTCCGATCTTCTGAACCTGCACCGCGGGGTCGTCGAGAGGGTCCGGCACTTCCGCAGCCGCGTCCTCAACCTGGTCGACCTGACCCGCTCCTCCCGAGAGCCGCTTCCCTCTCGCGAAGCGTTGTTCCTTCTCTCGCTGTTCGTGATGACCGTCGGCTTCGACATCTTCTACGGGCCGTTCCCCGTCTTCCTCTGGCAGGCGTTCGGCAGCAGCGCGACGCACGCGGACGCCTACATCTTCGTCGTCTATCTCGCCTCGAGCGCCGCGTCGACCGCGCTCTTCTTCCACTCGGGAAAGGCGGTCGAGAGTCATTCACCGAAGTCCGTGTTCCTCGAGTCGCTCGGGGCCCGCGTCCTGCTCATGCTCCTGTTCCTATGGGCCCCGATCTACGTGCTATTCGGCATGGGTTCCCCGGCGCTGGTCGCCTGGATCACCGTCCTCAACGCCCTGATGGGGATCACCTGGGCGTTCATCAGCACCGCGAGCACGCTGTTTCTCGTGCGGCTGGTCGGCCGCGCGAGCCGGGGCCGGGCGCTCGGTCTCTACAACGCGGTCGCCGGCGCCGGCGGTCTCTTCGGGACCCTGCTCGGGGGCTGGATGTTCGCGGGCTACGGCGTGCACCTGGCCTACTTGGTCGCCTCCGTGACCGTGGTCGCCGGCACCGCGCTTCTCCTTCCGATCCCCTACCACATGTTCGTCCCGCCGCACGCCTACGTGCGTCGCCACCCGCTCAGGGCGATCCGCGCCGCCGTGCCGGGGCCTTCCCGCAAGCTCCTCCCGTTGGCGCCGGCCGACGCCCGACGGCATCGTTAAGAGAGCGGCGACGCTCGCCGCCCCTCTCGGGGGGAAGGAGCATCGCCGAAGGCGCGGGCGCACGGTTGCGTCGCCGCCTCATCCACATGAGCGCCCATCCGTTGCTCTGGGCGCGCTTCCTCTACCGCCACGACCTTCGCCACGAGGACGTCCGGCTGATGGACAACCCTCGGTTCGCCGACTGGGAACCGATGTACAGGGTGGCGAGGGAGCCGCTCGCCCGGCTTACCGGTCGCACGCCCGAGGAGCTCGACCGGTTCTACCGGGAGCTCGCCCCCATCCACCGCCAGCTCGAGGCCGAGGCGGGACGGCTCCAGGGAGCGAGCGCCCTCATGCAAGCCCCGCTCCTCTACCTCATCGTCCGTGCAACGCATCCGGCGCTCGCTCTAGAGACCGGGGTCTCCTCGGGCTTCAGTTCGCGGTTGATCTTGGAGGCGCTCGAGGCGAACGGCTCCGGGGAGCTCCACTCCATCGGCGTCGCCCAGGTCGCCGCCGGACGATCTTCCGACGGGCTCGGGGACGCGGTCGCCGCCCGACCGATCGGCTACCTCGTGAGCGAGCGGCTACGGGCCCGATGGCATCTGCATTTCGGCCGTAGCGACGACGTGATGCCGGGACTGCTCACCTCGCTCGCCCAGCCGCTCGATCTGTTCCTGCACGATAGCCGCCACCAGTACGACACGATGACGTGGGAGTACACGACCGCGCTCCCGCACCTGCGGCCGAACGGTCTGCTCCTCTCGCACGACATCCACACCTGCCGGGCCTGGCCGGATTTCATCGCCGCGCGCTCGCTCGCGGGCGACGAGGAGCTCGACCACGACCTGGGGGGCGTCCGGGTCCCCATCGCCCCGGCACGCGGCTGATCCCTACGGCGGGGAAAGCCCCGTCACCGGGAAGCTCCGCGTATCGGGGTGGCTCTGCCTGGCCCCGGCCTACCGGAATATCTCCCAGACGAGGGTCCGGATCAGGTATCCGAGCGCGATGTTGGTCAGGAACCCCTCGAGATCGGCGGGTGAGTCGCGGATCGTGCACGAGCGGAACCCGAGCTCTCCGGTCGCCACGACGGTCGACCCCTGGAGGATAGCGAACTTGCCCGTCAGCTTCTCGTGGATGGCGTAGGTGATCCCCCCGTACTGGTAGGTCATCGGGCCAAACACCGAGGAGACGGTGCGCCACTTCTCCTCCCCGATCTGGACGATGATCTCGTCGCGCTTCGCGTGGTAGGATACGGTGGAGTAGACCGTGCTCGGCTCCGAGGAGCGGAACGTTTCGTAGACCGTCGAGAATAGGGCGGCGATCCGCCGCCCGAGCTCCGGGGAGCTGCTGCCGACCGGTCGGCAGATCCACACCTCCTCGCCTACCTTGATCTCGACGACGTTCTCGAGAACCCGGGCGGTCGCCTGGATCATCAAGCCGGAGCGACGGGCGGGGGGGTGTTCATGGTTCCCGTTCAGTGGAAACCCGGGTCGACCGTCTTCCCGGCGGCATGGAACGCCTCTGCGGTGTGCCGCCCGGGGGTAGATGGGCGGCGCCCCCCCCGCGCCCCTCCCCAGGAGGATCGGTCCGGGGGAGGTAGCGGAAATATCTCGGCCCTTATCGCGTGGCGATGGGAGGGACCGCGTGGGAGCCTCCGCAGAGCGACCGCTCGCTCGGCCTCGGCTTCTACGCCACCCAGAGCCCCGGAGTCACCGGAGTGCTGAAGTCGCGGTCCGAGGATTTCGTCGTCCGGGAGATCTCCTCGTACCCCGTCCCGGTCCCCGACGGTCCATTCACGGTCTTGCGCGTCGCGTCCCGCGACTGGGAGCAGCATGAGCTCGCCGAACGCATCGCCGAACGCCTCCACCTGCCTCCCCATGCGGTCTCCTGGGCCGGCACGAAGGACCGACGCGCCCTCGCCGAGCGTCTTCTCTCGTACCGAGGGCCGCTCCCGGAGGGGCCTCTCGGGCTTCGCGACGTGGAGGTCACGGAGGCCTATCGAGCGCGCGACGGATTGAGCCTGGGCCATCACTACGGGAACGGCTTCGACATCCGCATCGAGATCTTGGGAGAACCTCTCCCCTCGGCGTTCGACCGGCTCCGCACGACCCGCTTGGAGCTGCTCGGGCTCGGCGGCTTTCCGAATTTCTTCGGTCTCCAGCGCTTCGGCGAGGTCCGCCCGATGACGCACGAGGTGGGCCGCGCGCTGGTCCGCGGCGACCCGGAAGCCGCCGTCGAGGTCTACCTCACCTGGCTTCCCGTCGAGGGCGAGGTTTTGGGCGCCGAAGCGCGCCGAAGTTACGCCGAGCACCACGACGCGGCGCGGGCCCTCTCAGAGTTTCCCCGCGAGTTCCGCTTCGAACGCGTGCTGCTCGATCACCTCGCCAAGGGCCACGACGCCTCCCGGGCCCTGCGAGGTCTCTCGAGAGAGCTGCGGTTACTGTTCATCCACGCCTATCAGTCATGGCTTTTCAATCGCTGGCTCACTGCCCGACATGACCGGGGCATCTCGCTGCTCGCCCCCGTCCCGGGTGACCGGATCCTTCGCCAGCTCAAGGACGGAACCGTCTCGGGAAAGGACGCCGTCCCGGTCGGCGCGGACAACCTGCCCGAATGCGTCGACCTCGTCGGGCGGGGGCGAGCCCGCCTGGCCGGGCCCTTGGTCGGGTACGACACGCCGCCGCTCGAGGGCGAGGCGGGCGAGCTTCTTGAGAGGCTGCTCGAGGAGGAGGGAGTGACGCGTGAAAAGTTCAGGCTCCCGAAGAACCCGGAGGTCTCGAGCGCGGGCGCGTACCGGCCGGCCTGGATCCCGATCCCCCCGATCGCGCTGCGATTGGAGAGCGCCAAGACCGAGGCGGCGACAACTCCCCGGGGCGGCGGGGTTTGGTTGACGTTCGCGCTTCCGAAGGGGTGCTACGCGACCGTCCTGCTGCGCGAGTTTCTCAAATCCGGGGCCGTCGAGGGCGTTGCGCCCGCGAGTCAAACCCAGTCTTGAAATAAGCGGGCAAGGGCATTCGCCTCGAGCATCACTTTTCGATGGCCGCCAACGCTCCGAGACCCTGGTACGCCCCGATGCTCGCCCAGCGGGGGCCGGAGGAGGACGAGGTGCCGGCGACCTCCTCACGGATCCCGACCGGTGTGCCGGATTTCGATTACCTTACCGGTGGATTGCCGGCGGGTTCGGTGGTCCTGTTGGTCGGCGAGGCCGGAAGCGGCCACCAGGAGTTCGCCCTGACCAGTGCCGTCCACCTGATGCTGCGCTACGACGACCCCCGGATGCACCGGTTCTATCTCGGGAGCGCGCGGGGCCCCTTTCGGTATCCAAAGCAGGTCGTCTACGTGAGCGCCAGCCGATCGAAGCCCCAGCTCTTGAGGGAGATCGCGAGCACCTTCGACGCGAACTACGCCAAGACGCTCGAACGGCATCTCACCTTCCACGACCTCTCCCCCTCGTACTTCCGCGACTCGGTCGTCCCCTCGAGCTGGGCTTCGCTAGGGGGCTCGGTGCTCTCAGGCATCTCCGCGGAGCGACCGGCCGAAGGCGGCCCGCTGGCGGGGATCGCGGAGGCGGTCGAACAGGACGGCCGGTCGAACCTCGTGATCGTCGACTCCCTCACCGACCTACTGGTACGCCGCGGCGTCGAGGCGAGCGACCTCCTCACCCTCGTCAAGGGCTTGCGTCGCAGGGCCAAGGAGCTCGACGGCCTCGTCTATCTGCTCCTGTCGCGCGGCGTCAACCCGCCGGCGACCGAGCAGGCGCTCTACGACTCGGTCGACGGCGTGCTCTCCTTCTCGTGGACGACCAATCCCCTCCACTCGCATCGCCAGCGCACGATGCTCATCGAGAAGTTCATGCCGGTGCTCTCCCGGATGTCGCGGGAGCACCAGGGACGGTTCGTCATCCAGGTGAGCGCGGTCGGAGGCCTCGTCACCACGCAGTATGAGCGCATCTGAGCTCGGAGTTCCGAAGGTCCCCACCGGCATCGCCGGCCTGGATGAGATGCTCCAGGGCGGTTTTCCCGCCGGCCACGTCGTCCTCGTCACGGGGCTCCCCGGAACCGGGAAGACCTGCCTGAGCCTCCAGTTCCTCCTGGCCGGTGCCCAGCGGGGAGAGAAGGGAGTCTTCCTCTCGCTCGAGGAGGACGTCGCCGCACTGACCCAGACCGCCCGCCAGTTCGGCTGGCCGGTGGACGACGCGCTCAAGCGCGAGCTGCTCAAGATCATCCGCCTGGACCCGAAGGAGACCAAGCAGAACATCCAGAGGATCCAGGGGGAGCTCGGAAAGGAGCTCAAGGCGCTCGGGGCCAAGCGCATCGTCGTCGACTCGGTCTCCCTGCTCAACATGCTGAGCGATGACGAGGCGGGTCGGCGCGCGACCCTCTTCTCGCTCGCCGCGGCCTGCCGCTCCGCCGGGGCGACGACGGTGCTCACCGCAGAGGCGGACCCGACTCATCCGGGGATCTCCCGGGACGGGCTCTCGGAGTATGTATCGGACGGCGTCGTCGTCCTCACGTATACCACGGCGGCGGACGGCCACCGGGTCGGGTTGTCGATCCGGGTGCTCAAGATGCGAAGAACGCCCCACCTCAGAAGCGTCCAACCCTACGTCATCGGACTGAGCGGGCTGAGGGTCGACGCCAAGGCGATCGACCTGGGCGGGGTCTGAAGCGGGCTCCTCGGAGCCGGTCGCCGAGGAGGACCGCGATAGGGCGTCGACGTCCCCGAGCCCGTGGGTCCTCATTCCCCAACCCGGGGCCGGGTCCGAGGCGGGAACGGAAAAGTGGAGGGCGTGCCTACACCCCGTGGGGGTCGGCGCCGTGTCTCGGACGAGGTGGTGATGCCGACCTTCCCTTGGACCCTCTACGTCGACATGGACGCCTTCTACGTCTCCTGTGAACTCCGAGACCATCCGGAGCTCATCGGCAAGCCGGTAATCGTCGGACCCGACCCGAGGGTGACGCCGAACCGGGGCGTCGTCCTCTCCGCGAGCTACGATTTGCGGCCACTGGGCATCCGCAGCGCGCTTCCGGCCGTCCAAGCCGCGCGCCTCGCCCCGCAGGCCCACTGGGTCGCTCCGGACTTTGCCAAGTACGAGAGGGCCTCCCGAGAGGTCCGCGATCTGTTGTCCCACTTCTCGTCGCGGGTCGTGCCCCTGAGCATCGACGAGGCGGCGGTGACGGTGGAATGTGCGACCCCGGCGGACGTCGAGGCGAAATGCCGGGAGATCCAGAAGGCCATCGCCGACCAGCTCCACCTCCCCGCGTCGATCGGTGCGGCCCCCTTCCGAGTGGTGGCGAAGATCGCCTCGGACCGGGCGAAGCCCGGGGGGGTTTGCGTTGTCTCCCCCGAGAGGGTCGCCGAGTTCCTCGGCCCACTGGACCTCAAGGTGGTTCCCGGCGTCGGGCCGAAGACCCGGGAGCTCTTGCATTCGCTCGGCATCGAACGCATCGGGGACCTGACCGAAGGCGCCAGCCCCGAGGTCGCTCGCAAGCTCGGAACCTTCTCGTCCTACCTGGTCCGGCTCGCCCAGGGAAATCCCCCAGAAACGGACGATGAGGGAGAGACCGGGCCCCACTCTCGTAGCTCGGATCACACTTTCGATCGCGACGAGGGCGACGAGTCGGTCCTCGTGCGGACCGCCGAGGAGCTCGCATCGTATCTCGCCCGCTCGCTATCGGAAGAGGGGCTTCGGTATCAGACGGTCTCCGTCGCCGCCCGCTGGGAGGACTTCTCCCGCACGTCCCGCAGCCGGACCCTCGGGGCGTCGGTGGAGGGGGAGACCCCGCTCCGAACGCCGGCCGCCCGGCTGTTGCGGGAACTGCTCAGCGAGGAGCGCCGAGGTCGCCAGCGACGGGTTAGGACGCTCTCGGTCCGTGCGGAGCGCTTGACGCCCCGGACCGGCTCCCAACGCCGCTTGGACGAGTACCTGTAGCTCGAGATTGCCGCGAGCGTTATCTCGATGGGTCAGGGTTCGGCAAGGTGGCCAGAGAGAGAGGAACGAGGATGTCCAAAGGGCGCATCGATCCGCTCAATCTCGAAGCGGAGGGGCTCACCCTGCCGTCCACGCCCGGCGGCATCCCGAACCCTTCGTACGGGGGACGGTCCATCGCGAACATCGCCGCCTCCCTCCTCCGCGCCCACGGTGTCACCCCGGGGCGTCGGCCCATCCTGCCGGCGCTCGCAGCTTCGCTCGACCCGTTCCGGGGCCGGCCGGCGCAGGGGACCACCGTGGTCTTCCTCGTGGACGGGCTCGGCTGGCTCGGGTACCCGGACTGGGTGGGAGCCGGAGGCTCATCGATTCCCGACGGTTGGCGATCGGGCCGGCCGCTCACGACGGTGTTCCCTTCGACCACGGCGGCCGCGTTGGCCTCGCTCTCCACCGGCACCGCTCCGGGAGCCCACGGGATCGTCGGATACCACCAGTTCCTCCCCCGCTTCGGAGTCGTGGCCAACATGCTGAGGATGTCCCCGGTAGGCGAGGACCGGCCCGAATCGCTCGTTGGGCCGAAGTTCCGACCGTCGATGATCTGCGGCTCGCCCACACTGTTCCGTCGCGGTCTCGGAGGGACGGCGCTCTCGCATCGCGCCTTCGAAGGAACCGGGTTCACTCGGGCGATCTACGACGGGGCGGAGTATGTGTCCCACCTTACCGCCGCGGACCTCGCCCTCTGCCTCGGGGAGATACTCGAGCGGCCCCGACCCCCTCCGGTCGTCTTCGCCTACTGGTCGGAGCTCGATTCGGGTCTCCATCGGCGCGGGACAAGCGTGGAGCTGTTGCGACTCGAGATGGACCGCCTTGCCGATCTGCTTCGGTATGTTTCGGGCCATCTCGCCCCGAGGCTGCGAGAGCGCACGACGCTCCTCGTCACCGGAGACCACGGCATGGTGCCGTGCCGGCCCAGCTCCCAGATCGACATTTCGCGGGAGCCGACGATCCTTCGGGAGCTCGACCGCCCGCTCGCTGGCGACCGCCGCGCGGGTTTCTTTCGTGCCAAGCGGGGGCGTGGCTCCGCCCTGCTCAAGGCCCTGGAGCGACGACTTCCTCCCGGGGCTCGCGTGATCGCTACCGAGGAGGCTCTCGGATGGGGGCTTTTCGGTCCGGCCCCGTTCCACCCGGAGCTCAGGGAACGGATCGGCGACATGATCGTCCTCGTTCGCAGTCCATCCGGGTTGACGCAGTCGCCGCGCCGGCGAGCGCATCGCCACCGGGAGCCGGAGGGCGCCCACGGGGGGCTCGAGGCGGGGGAGCTGCTCGTCCCCCTCATCTCGGGCCGGTTTTCCGAGTTCGGCTGACGCC